>JAFQAG010000220.1 GCA_017416985.1 Clostridia bacterium | reverse complement strand
TCTTCTAAAGTAAGATAAGATGTTTTAAGCTGTGTTACAAAATACTCTTTTTTAGCTTCATCAAGCTCGTTATAAGCCTCAAAGTCAAGGTCAAATGTTTCCTCTTTCATCTGATATTTTCCATCTGCATACTTTAAAACATCAAGCATTTCTGTAATATGCAGGGTGTTAATCTTAGCTAAAAACAGATTTGATTTTAATTTATCATTAAACTCATCAACGCTGTTATAGCTGTTTTTGGTCATATCGGAGTAGATCTTATCTTTGTTTGTTAAATCGTTATACCAAAAATACTCTTTTATTGTCTGGTCAAAGCCAATTAAATTATCTTTAATTAATTCTTCTATAAGTTTTGCATTATCTTCATTCAACGCAGTGACGAGTACAGCAGTCTGAAAAGCTTCGTTAAATTTTGCTGCATTTACTGTTTCTGCAGTCTTTAAAGAATTAACTGTTCTTGTTGCAATTGCGTCTTTATCCGAAACCTTTGCATAAAGTCCATCTAAGTTAATTCCTAAAATGTCTTTTTTGCTTACAATATCTGCCGCAGGGTTTTCGGAAGACAATATATCGCCGATTGCGGTTTGCTGCTGGCCGTATGTATAATAACTGATTTCTTTTTCTAATACAGCATCATTATCTGCAAACGAAACACGAACCTTTAATTTGCCACTTATTCCGAATTCAGAGGTAAAGTCAAATACAGTCTTATCAAGCACTGTACTTTCTACTCTTTTATCTTCCAAAAACACCGGTGTATCTTTTTCGTTAAAAATCGCGATGCCCATAAGTGCATCTTGCGGTGCATCTGTCACCTCTAAAATTAATTGGTCGTCACCCAAATCTGATGTGCTTAAAACAACATTCAAGTTCGGGGTGGATGCACTTGCTACGATTGTACACAAGCTCATCAAGCAAATTAAAAATATTGCCACATACTTTTTCATTTTACTACTCCTCTCATCTGCTCGTTTATTTGTATTTTTCATTTTCATTTATAACTATTACAGCTGCAGTTTCGCCATTTTCATTTTTTTCATAAGATAAATGACTGCTGTTGCCATATTTTAACTTAATTCTTGTATTAACATTTCTTATGCCCATTTCTCCGTTAGGATAAAGTTCTTCATTTCCATCTAAGTATTCATTCAGTTTGTTAACCGCAGCATCTGTGCCGTTATCCTTGACCTTTATAAAGATATTATTTTTTTCTTTATAAGCGACAATTTCAATCATCAAATCCGAGTCTGTGCCGTTATCGGCATGCAGAATAGAGTTTTCTACAAGAGGCTGAAGAATGCATTTAGGAATCATAACATTTGTGACCTCAGGCGAAAGATAACACTTAAAGTTAATAACACGTGCCACACGGCTTTTCTGAAGCTGTACATATTTTTTTACTATTTCAGTTTCTTCACTTAAGGTGGCAAACTGCTCATTGTTTTTAACGCTATATTTAAAGATTTCTGAAAGACCTTCTATCATATCAACAATTTCTGTTTGATTATTCGAAATAGCTTTCCAAGAAATTGAATCTAAAGTGTTATACAAAAAGTGAGGATTTATCTGAAGCTGGAACATTTTTAATTCAAGCTCTTTTGCCTTGCTGCTTTTTTCGTCAAGGTCTTTAATCAGCTTATTAAAGGCTTTATATAAATCTCCAACCTCGTCATTTGTTACAGTAGCTACGCTTAGTTCTCGTTTTTCCTTCGCTTTTTTCATTGTTTCAGAAAGAAAAACTATCGGTTTTGTAAGGTTCCCTGACAGGATTAAAGATATTAAAACCGCCAAAATAACTGAAATTAAGATTGATAAAAACAAAACATTACGAATTTCACGAGTTGTTAAGTAGATATCATCTAATGACATAATCGACATAAGGTATATTCCCATATCGGTTTTGTCTGTATTTATAAGAAGATTATCTTCTTCATAAACTGCAGTAGTTCCCGCAATTGGAAGATTGATGTTTAATCTGTCGATTATAAAATCATCACTGTATTCGTCTGAGCTTTTGCAGACCACATCTTTATTGTTATCAATCACCGCAAACTGCATTGATTCAGTAATCTTTAACTTATTAAGACGTTTTAGTATTTGTTTTCCTTCAATACCGACAAGGCTTATTCCCAGATAATCTTCGTTTGTGCTGTCACCTTTAGTCTGATTTTTTATAAGCTTTGCGATATAAATACACGTATCATTCGGCACGTTACTTCTAAATATGTAAATTGCCCCGTCTTTTTCTATGGTCTTTTTGCACCACTCATCAGCTTCGTTAATGCTGTATAAATCATATACGTCATAGCCCCAAAGAGTTTTTTTGCCATCTCCGACATACTGCGCGACAGGCAAATTCGGATTGATATAAAAGCTTAAAAAGTAGTTGCCGAATTTGTTGTCTAAAAGCAAGTCATATGTCTTTTTAAATTCCTCAGAAAAGGCATTTAAATTTACAGCCCTTAAAATACCGTCGTTGGCATCTGTATGAAGTGCCTCTGAAATTCCCTTATCAAAGCTTATATAGTTTCCGCCTTTTTCTATAAGCAGTATTAAGTCGTTTAGTTCGCTCGTTATTTCTTTTGTTATTATAACGTCGTTTTTAGCTTCGCTTACCAGCATAGCTCTGTATCTTAAATACATAAGCATACTTGAAAAAAGGCTGACAAAAACTGCAACTGCCAAAAAGGAGATTAAAACTTTAACTCTTATACCTATTCGCATAAACTTTACACCTTGCCCTTATATTTTTTTCGGTACTCAGTAGGTGTCATTTTTACATTGTTTTTAAAAACTCGGTTAAAATAGTTTACATCCTCATAGCCGACTAACTCAGTAATTTTTTGAACTGTCTGGTTTGTTTCTTCTAAAAGCTCTTTTGCCTTTTTGATTCTTTTGTCTATGATATAATTTGTAAGCGAAACAGAAGAATGATTTTTAAACATTGAGCTTAAGTATGACGGATTTACATTAAATCTTTCTGCAATAGAGTTTACGTTGAGCTGTGTATCGTTAAAATTGTTATCGATATATAGTCTTATCTGTTCGAAAAGTGTTTTTTTAGAGGTTTGCTTTTCAAAGCTTCTGAAATCTAAAAACTCTTCGTACGTTCTCATTGTAAAATCTCTTAGAGTTTGCATATCGTTTAATTGACCGAATTGTTTTATAATTTCTTCATCTTCATAAAACTCGCTGCCTGTTTCTTTTATAAAACCTCTTAAAATATCAATCATCTTCCAGTAATATTCTTTTATAATCTGATGACCTGCTTTAAAATAAAAGTCATCGAGTTGAATAATTTCTTTTAAAATATCACTGTCGCTGACTGAAAGTGCATTTTTTACATTTCTTTCAAAATCAATATTGTGAATTATTGCATTCAGCTTTAATCTTGCATCTTTAGATTTGGCAATTTTAGTTATGATTTCGGACAAGCTTTTAATTTTTGTCATATTTATAGGCTTTAAAATGTAGTCTTCAACGCCGTATTTCATCGTTTCTCGTGCATATTCAAAATCGGCATAAGCACTTATTATAACCATAGATGTGTTCGGATATTGTACGCTTATGTGTTTGCACAACTCTATTCCGTTCATAACAGGCATTTTGATATCAGAAATTACCAAATCTACATTGTTTTCCTGCATATAGTCGATAACCTCTTTACCGTTTTTGCAGGTCATTACCAAATTTGCGCCAAGCTCTTCCCACTTAAAAACATTTTTAAGACCGTTAATTACATTGATATCGTCATCGACTATTACAACGTTAATCATAGGCTTGACCCCCATAAACTCTCAATATAATTTTATCATAACTGTTATTATTGCTACAATTGGACATTTCTTTGATTTTATTGGATATCTATTATAACTTCTCGATTTTCGTTATATGACTTAATTGTAGCATCTATAATAAATACCGGTGCCATAAATTCTTTTTTAGTTTTATCCGCTTTTCCGCTTTTTAAAACTTTAATAAAGCTTTCAAGAGGAGGCATAAAATAAGTTGCTGTCAAATCAAAACTCTCTGCTTTAGCAACCCATTCATTCATATAAACCGTTACTGAATAGCCGGAGCCATAAAAGGTTGTAACATCAAAGCCGTTATACCTATAAATCGCATTAACGCCACGTTCATTTTTTTCAGCACGTACACTTTTAACATCGGAACCAAAAACAGTAGTCATCATTTGAACGAGATGCTGTGTGTAGTACCAAAATCCCCCACAGGAATTTTCCATACTTAGTGGTGCGGTTACGTGTCCACCGCATATCTGCTCGTTTGAATTAGATACTTCATCAGCAAGTTTTTTAATTGTATCGGCATATTGCAGAGCCGAGCCACCACAAAGAATCGCTCCGCTTTTTTCTGCCAGTTCCCACATTTCAACCAATTCGCTTGTATCTCTGGTTGTAGGCTTATCAATCCATACAGGAATTCCCTTTTCGATGTAGCTTTTGGCATACTTAAAATGATTTGCTCCGTCAGCCGCTGTTATCATAACCGCATCTGCTTCATCTAAAAAATCGTTATAGTGATTTGCAAAAACATTACACGCACTCATTTCGCGTATTTTTTCAAATCCCTCTTCTGCACCTTCTGCATTACAATCACCATATACCCCTAACAACTCTATATCAGGATATTTTTTATTACCGTCTTTTGGTGCCAGAACCGAAGAGAAATACCACGAATGACTGTTTTCTGTCCCTAAAATAGCAAGCTTAATCATTTAAAACCTATCTCCTTTCGATTAGTTTTCAAGTGTTTTAAATCCTTCAAGCCATGCTCTTTTAATTATTTCGTGCCCTGCTGCTGTTGGATGAATGCCGTCAAAAGACCAGTAATCATTAGGTGCAATTTTTGTCATCTCGTCAAATGTTTTCATTAAGGGAACAAACACAAGACCATTTTTTTCCGCAACATTTTTAGCTGCTACCGCTCTTTTTTCAGTTTCGCATCTGAATGCATCCCATACTTCTTCGTTGAACTCCGATTTTAAAACAAACGGCTCAAGTATCATAATTTTCACTTCAGGAAGAGCCGTTTTAATATCTTCAATAAGAATATTATAAAACATTTCAAATCTTTCAGCTGAAACACCATTATTTTGCGCAACATCAAGCCATGCATCGTTAATTCCGATTAAAATACTTAAATAATCGGGCTTTAGATTAATAAAATCGCATTTCATTCTTGCTAATAAATCGGTTATACGATCTCCGCCTATACCCATATTTACAAATTCAAATTCATTAGGTCTTTCATAACCCAACTGAGCAGATACCATAGTTGCATAACCGCTGCCTCTGAAATTCATATCCTCGGGATATCTGCGTGCGGAAGTTATAGAATCACCCTGAAACAGAATCTTTTTCATTATATTCACCCTTTCTGTGCATTTAAGTTTACGACATTTTGTCTTTTACAAGGAACAATTTTGTTTCGTTATTTTCTGCTTTATACTTTAAAATACCCTTATTTGTCTTGTATGAACCACCGTCAAAAAGTTCTTCTACCGTGCAATCAAACGGAATATTTAACTCAATATCAGTTTCGTGAACTGTCTGATAGGCAATAAATCTTGAATCAACATATAATGCTCCCGGATTTTCAGTGTACAGGTGAACCCCTGCTTTTTTGGCAATATCACGCCAAAGCTCTGACGGAACATTACCTGTTGCAATATATATCTGATTACCCTTTTGTGCACAAGCAACCTTGCCATCTGTATAGCAAGCAATTGCTTCAGACTCTGGCTCATCAACTTCGAACATCGGAGCAGTTGGCTCTGTAAAGCCAAATTCTTTGCCGTTATATGTTACCTTAGATGTAGTTTCGCTTATTTCTTTAATCTTTATGCCTGATACTTCCTCCGGTTTTCCGCTAAAGTAATTCGGTGCGTAAAGCCACACTTTTGT
>JAFQAG010000219.1 GCA_017416985.1 Clostridia bacterium | reverse complement strand
TGTAAACGGCACACATACACTTAATATTAAAGTTCTTGATTCTTTAGGTACTGTAACAAATTATGGTCCTTACACTTATACAACGGTATATGGTGATGTATATTCTTCTTCCTTCAGAAACTTTGAAGATGGAAATGTTGCATTTACAGATGAAAGTATGGCTGGTAGTCCTTCAGATGAGGTGAAAGCAAGTTTTACATCATCTTCGGTGGCAGATCCTACTAATGCAGATAATACAATGGCAAAGGTCGATGGTAAGTATTATACAAGTGGTGTTTTTAAAGCATTTAACAGTCATATGGCAACACCGCTTAAATCAAATTTACCGACTGCTGCAAGAATGCTTCGCTTTACTTATGATTTCAGAGTTAATAATATTGCTACCAGAGTAGTGTTCCAGTTAAGAGATACATTCACAAACAACAATTATACTGACATAATGGATAAAGCTTCTAACTGCAAAATAATAGGCAATAACGTTACATATAAATGCGTTACAGATGTTGATTTAGATACCGGAATTATTGTAACTTATGTAAATGGTGTTGAGTTTATGAGAAAAAAACTAAGCAGCACTAAATTTATAAATACAGAAAATATCATTATGCAGATTAACTTATATTCTTGGACATCAACGCCTGAGTTCTATTTCGATAATGTTGGTGTTACATACTACACCCACAGAACAGGTGCATTAGATGTTGAAAAAGAAGGAACAACAGTTAAAGCTATCAACACAAATGCTGCAGCAGAAGGCATTAAAGTAATTACTGCTACCTATAACGGCAATCAGCTTGCAGATGTTGTAATTGACGATGTAACAGTTCCTGCAAACGGAATCTTTAACAAAGAATATACAGTAGGCGCAAACGACAAGCTTTTCGTATGGAAAGACTTTGTAACCTTAAAACCGCTTACTGAATAATTGATATAAAATCAATTGAAAACTTAACAGGATACAGCAACGGAGCGGATGTGTGAAACCTCATATTCTTTCTCCGCTCTGTTGTTGTACCTAAAAACGTTTGTGCTCCCGAACGGATATTTTAAAAAAGAGAGCAGAAAGGTTATGGAGATGAATATGCAAACAAGTGTTGCTAAAAAAACTGCAGTGCCTATAAAAAGCCGCAACTTTAAAAAATATTTAAGCCTTTACATAATGCTTATACCGTTAGTGCTTTATTATGTGCTTTTTCAGTATAAGCCCATGTACGGAAACATAATTGCATTTCAGGATTACAGTATTTTTAAAGGAATAAGCGGAAGTGAATGGGTCGGACTAGATAACTTTAAACGTTTTCTTTCAACTCCGTATTTTTTCAGAACACTTAAAAATACGGTATTGCTTAATTTAAGCCTTTTGGTATTTTCTTTTCCGATGCCTATTATTTTTGCACTGCTTTTAAACGAAGTCAGACTAAAAAGGGTTAAATCGGTTGTTCAAACCCTGTCATATATGCCGCACTTTATTTCAACGGTTGTTGTAGCTGGTATAGTTATAAACCTTCTTTCGCCTTCATATGGTATCATTCCTATGGTGATTGAAAAGTTTACCGGAACACGCCCGTATCTTATGGTTGACCCTAACTATTTCAGAACGATTTATACCGTTATGAATATATGGCAGTCGATGGGTTATGGCTCGGTTGTTTATCTTGCAGCAATAACAGGAATCGACAGCCAGCTTTACGAGGCGGCTGTTGTAGATGGTGCAAACAAATTCAGACAAATTTGGCACATTACCATTCCTGGAATTATGCCTACAATTATGACAATGCTTATTATGAGAATAGGTAATATGCTCGGCTCGGCAACAGATACAATTTTGCTGTTGTATCAGCCTGCTACCTACGAGGTTGCAGATACTATCGGAACATACGTTTACCGAAACGGTCTTTTAGATGCCGATTATTCATACTCGACAGCAGTAGGTCTGTTTAATTCAATCATAGGTCTTATGCTGGTTTGGGGTTCAAATACTTTGAGCAAAAAATTTACTGAGGTTGGGATATGGTGATATTATGAAAGAAACAAAAGGCGAAAAAATATTTTATTTTGTAAATACTCTGTTTATGATACTGCTGACCTTGGGTATCATTTATCCTATTGTATACGTAATATCCGCCTCATTCAGCTCGCGTGAAGCGATTTTAACAGGTAAAGTTGTACTTTTTCCGGTGGATGCAAATTTAGAGGCATATAAATACGTATTTGCAGACAGACAGATATGGATTTCGTATCTTAATTCCTTTTTCTATACAATAGTAGGAACGGCTACGGCAATGGCAGTTACTATTTTAGGAGCTTATCCGCTTTCAAAGTCGGTTTTGCCAGGCAAAAAAATTATTACTTTTGCAATAGTGCTTACAATGTGGTTTGGTGCAGGTACTATCCCTATGTATTTAAACTACCGAGATTTAGGTCTTTTAAATACACGTGCTGCTATTATTTTAGGCTCTGCCTGCAGCGCATATAACTTTATTCTTCTGCGTAATTTCTTTACCGCAATCCCAAGAAGCCTTGAAGAAGCCGCAGACATCGACGGAGCAGGGCAGTGGACAATTCTTTCAAAAATTTATCTGCCGTTATCTCTTCCGTCAATTGCAACCATTTCACTGTTTTATGCAGTTGCAAGATGGAACAGCTATTTTTGGGAAATGATTATTTTAAGTGACGATAGCTTAATGCCACTTCAGGTAGTAATCAAAAAGCTTATTGTAGATTTAAAGGGCGTTGCCGCAAAAAGCGATAGCGTAGACCTTAGTATGCTTAAGTATTCTGAAGAAACTGTTGTATATGCAAGTATAGTTGTATCGGCAGTTCCTATGCTGGTTTTATACCCTTTTATACAAAAATATTTTGTAAAAGGTGTTATGGTTGGTGCTGTTAAAGAATAAAAAGGTGGAGGAACCCTATGGATATTATTCATGGTATAAGAATAGGTCAGTATGATTTTAATATCGACACTGTATTAGAAGATTTAAAGTGGCGTTGCATAAACAGTAAAATTAATTTTGCTGCATTTTCAGCTGGCGGCAGTGAACAGTTTAACGGAACTGTAAAAGGCGACGAAATGGATAGAAAATTTTTAGAGCTTGCCGAATTTATGACCGAAAATAAAATTTATTTTTCATTTTCGTGCGGTCATTCGGGATATTTTGGTATGAATCCTGAAACGTTAAGTAAAATGAAGAAAATCGCCGGCGATTATTTTATCGGTTGCTTTATGCCCGAGCTTGGCAGTATGTTTGGCTGTAAAGCATTTAGCTATCCTGACGTTGTAGCAAGAGAATTTGATAATATGCAGGATGCAAAAGACGGTTTTATTGATTATGTAAACAGCTATATAGATAAAGTAAAACTGCCCGAAGAGCTTAAAAAGCAAATAAGCATAATCGAGGCAACCTGTCTGTTGCCATATGTGGCAGAGTCGAAAATGTCTTTTCCTATGGTCGAGGCAATGTGCGGAAATCCCGAAATAATGCTTCCTATGGTGCGTGGAGTTCAAAAGGCGCATAAGGCTCCTTTGTTTGTTACATACATAGCACACGAATGGTATGCCGGCAGCCGTAACGATGATCCGCTTAAAAGCAAACGCTTGCGTATGATTTATGATTATGCGTATATTTGCGGTTCGAATGTATTTTTGCTCGAAAGTGGCGACTTGTGCATTTTTTCACACCGTATGAAAAAAGATTTTAATAACGAGTTATCGCAAAATTACAGAACAGTTTTACGTGAATTTGCAGAGTTTTTAGAAACTGATGAAAGACCGGAAAGTGGTCCGAAAACCAAAGTGGCATTCATACAGGGCAACCTTGATGGTTGGAGCAGTTGGAATGCAGGCAGCTCACTTTGGAATCAGTTTGGTAAGCCCGAGTGGGGTTATTCTACACCTGAGTTCAGCTGGAGAATAATGGAGGATATTAATATAAGACGCAGTTGGTATGATGTTGGTAACTATGGTGATATAGACCTAAGCGGTGCACCTGCATATGGTCAGTACGATGTTATTAACGCAAATTCTCCGCTTGAAGCATTTATGCAGTATGATTATCTTATATTTACCGGTTGGAACACCATGACAAAAGAAATATACGATAATTTAAAAGCATATGTAGAGCAGGGTGGCAGACTTTTAATGACCGCAGCGCATCTTAATACAAATAGTGCGCGTGACGGCAAAATAAGTCTTATAAACGGCGGCGATGTTAGCGATTTATTTGGTTGTGTACTTAATGCAGATAACGCTTATATCTCAAACGGCGGTTTTAAATTTTATGACAGTATTATGCCCGATGTTATGTATCCTGTTGACGATATGCAGGCAGACCCTATTTTATCATCGGGATATGTAAAATATGCAAAATCAGAGTTAAAAGGTGGAAAAACAGCTTGCCTGAGTTCACATTATTTTAATGAGGATGATAACGATAAGCCTGAGATAGCTATGATTGAAAACAAACTGGGAAAAGGTCATACAATTTTATTAACCTCGCTTGATTATCCCGGTGCAGGGTCGGTGTATCCAATGTACAAAACTGTTGTCAGAGAGCTTATGACAGCTAGTCATAGAGCCTGTGATATCAAGGTATACGGCAGTGACAGACTTCGTTTTGCCGTGTACGAGGGAGATAAGGTCTATCTTTTAAATACCGATTTTGATTCGGAAATAATTGCAACAGTTAATAAAAACGGTGAAGAAATTAAGGTTAATTTAAAACCGTGTGAACTTAAGACGATATAACGGAGGAAGAGTTATGAATTACAAAGAGGCATATGATATATGTTTAAAAAAAGCAAAGCTGTATCGTGATACAATATCGGGCGAATTGCCTGAATTTACCGGCGCAGATGGCAAAGAATATAAAGCAATGGGCACCTTCGCAAGCAGATGGTGCTGGTGTACATCATTTTTTACGGGCATGTCGGTTCTTGCAGCACACACAGAAAAGGATTTTGAAGCTTTAAGATGGGCAAATTCATTTTCGCAGCAATATGACGATAAGGTGTCTAAAATTCCTGCTGCGACAATGCATGATGTAGGATTTTTATACCTGTGTTATAGTGTGCATCTTTATATGCTGACCGGAAATATCCATCATCGTTTAACCGCATTAAAGGCAGCCGATGAACTGGTAAGAAGATTCGACGTAAGCGGCAGATATATCGAAGCCTGGTCTGATGCGGACAGCTTTGATAAAGAGTATCGTATGATTATTGACTCTATGATGAACACGGCGCTGCTTTTCTGGGCTTGGAAAGAAAGCGGATATACAATTTACTATGATGTGGCAAAGGCTCACATAAAAACTTGCATAGATACTTTAGTGAGAGAGGATTATTCTGTTGCACACGCCTGGTTTTTTAATCAGGATGGCACACCGAAAGAAGAGGCAAACAGCTGTGGCTTTGCAAACGGATCGCATTGGGCACGTGGTACTGCCTGGATAGTTTTCGGTCTTGCTGTTGCGTATTCGTATACTAAAGATGAGGAATACTACGAGCTTGCAGTAAAAATCGGCGACAAATTTTTAGAAAATTTGACAGAAGACGATTATATTCCTGTTTGGGATTTTCGTCTGCCGAAAGATTTCCCGGCGAGAAAAATGCGTCGTGAAGATGTTGAGCCTACTTGGGATGAATCAAATCCTGAAAATAAAAAATATAATCGTGACAGCTCTGCTGCTGCAATTATATCTTGCGGATTTATGATTTTAAATGAAGCAAAATCAACACCGCACCTTATTGATGCAACAGATAAAATGCTTAAATCTTTGTGTGATAACTATCTTGATACTGATGTTACAACTCAAGGAATGCTGAAAAAAGGAAACGGAATAGATAAATTTGTAATTTATGGTGATTATTACTTTATGCTGGCTATGGCAATGAAAAACTATGGATTTGATATGTGGGATTGCAAGTAGGGGAGGATAAGTTATGGCTAAAATTTTAAAAGACAACAAACCGGCTTGTTTTGCCGGATGTGATTTCGTATTGCAGTTTGATGAATCAAGAAAAAATACAAAAATTAAACTTTTGCAGATTACGGATATGCAGTTTATAGACGCAACTCAAAGAAGATATCCCGAAAGACTTACTCCGCCTGAAGTAACCGCATGGGCACCAGAAAATTTCGATATATCAGCGGGTACTCACATCCGTTCGCTTATTGCGCAGACAAAACCAGATATGATATTTATAACAGGAGATATTGTTTATGGTTCCTTTGACGATGCAGGCACTACACTTGAGTGGTATTGCGATTTTATGGATTCATTAGGCATACCGTGGGCACCTGTATTCGGAAATCACGATAATGAATCTGCAAAAGGTGTTACATGGCAATGCGAGCAGTTTGAAAAAAGCAAATACTGTATGTTCAAACGAGGAGAAGTATCGGGTCACTGCAACTATTCGGTTGGTATAGCAGTCGGTGATGAACTTATAAGAATTATGCATATGGTTGACTCAAACGGTTGTGAATTCGACCACGACCATACAGATGTTATAAGAGAAGAAAAGATTTTTGCTGACCAAATAGAGCTTATCTGTCAAAATTCATCTTTGGCAGACAAGGCACAAAATAAAAAAATTCCGGGGTTTGTTGCGTGCCATGCACCTACTAAGGAATACAGAGATGCAGAAATTGCTAAAGGCTATTATACAGAAAAAGGCAACTATACAATCGGTGCAGATGTCGAGGCAAAAGATGATGATTTTGGCTATATGGGAAGTGCATTGACACAGTTTACAGCCACAGAGGGTGACTTTTTATCTACATTAAAACAAAGCAATGTCGAGGCAATGTTTGTAGGTCATTGGCACAGCAGAAACACTTGCGTAAAATATGAAGGCATCCGATGGATTTACGGTTTAAAAACTGGAATTTACGACAGTCATATACCAGGTCAGCTTGGCGGAACATTAGTAACCTTAGAAGGTAATAACTTTGAGGTAAGTCATGTACACTCGTTGGTTAAATACCCTCCTTATAAGCTTTATGCTAATATGTCATATAGTGCTTGTACAGTAAAGGGTAAAACGATTGATGAGGACATTTTGGAGGAAAACAATGGATAAAATAAGAGTAGGAGTAGTAGGTTTAGGTCACAGAGGCAGAGCAATGTTTAAACTTGCGGCAGATGGCTTTGATTATGTAATTCCTGCAGCGGCGTGTGATATAAAACCATCAAACTGGTATGAAAAGCAGTGGCTTTCAGATGCTGCGTTTTCTGAAATTTTTCCTGATACCGAATTTTACGAAAACTACGACGAAATGCTTGACAAAGCGAATTTAGATGTAGTAATTGTAGAAACTGGAGCAGATATTCACGCAGAATTTTGCGCTAAAGCATTAAAGAAAAATATAAATGTTTTATCTGATATTCCTAATGTTGCTAACTTAAAAGAGGCAGAACAACTGTGGAAAGCGGCACAAGAATCTTCTGCCATGATTTCAACCGGTGCAAATCCGAATGAACAGAAATTCACAGTCTTATTAAAGGATTTTTATAAAAAAGGTCTTTTAGGAAAACCATATTGTATGGAAGCAGAATACATACATTGGAATCTTCCTAAGAGTGATGAAAACATACACTTAAACGAGAACGGCGATTGGCGCAGATTGTTAATACCAATTCGTTATTGCACTCACTCTTTAGGTCCGCTTTTAACTGTTTTAGATGAAGAATTAAGAAAGGTAAGCTGCTTTGGAACAGGTGCTCATTCTGATGAAATAAATGCAATTAAAAAAGATGATATGATGTGCGCACAATTTCAGACAGATTCAGGTGTAGTAATCCGCCTTATGCGAAATGGCAGATGCCGTGCAAAAATCGGCCATCATAACTACCGTGTGTTTGGTACGGAAGGATATATGGAACGAATAGACAGATTCGGAAAGCCTGTTATCCGCTATAATTCGATGAAAGAATTAGATACAAATTTAAAAGAAATCGGTGGAGAATTTATGCCTCCTGAATATGCCGATAATGAAAAAGCGACCGGTCACGGCGGTATGGATTATGCGCTTTTAGACCACTTTTTCAAGGCACTTTTAAACGGAGAGCCGGCACCAATTTCATTAAAAGAGGGCTTGGCAATGACACTTCCTGGCATTTATGCAGAGGAATCAGCGAAAAGAGGCGGAGAAGTTATTTGTATGCGCTATCCGTGGGATGAAGACTGGACAACCGAAATATAGATTTCTATTTATGTGAGGCAAACGATGAGAAAGGCATATTTTTTTATAGATGATGTAATATGGGTATTGCGCGACATTGCACGAGAAAAACCAGAGTCGATTTATGATAATTGGTTTATGAAAATGTTGAAAAAAGGTCATGATGAATACGGAATGACTGTTCAGCTTAATCTTTTTTACAGAACCGATTTCTTTTACGGAAATGACGAATTTACTCTGGCAGATATGCCCGATACATATAAAAAGGAATTTAAAGAGGCTAAAGACTGGTTGCGTTTTGCATTTCACGCAAAGCAGGAATTTCCTGATTATCCTTATATTAATGCATCTTATGAGGATGTAAAATCGAATTATGACGCTATTGTTTGTGAAATCAAGCGTTTTGCAGGAGATGGGTCGATTTCAAATGCGGTGATGACTCATTGGCTACCGATGAGCAAAGAGGGGTGTCGTGCACTTGCTGATTGTGGCGTTAAGTTTTTATCTCATAGCTATGGTGCTAAAATCAAGTTTGACGGAGATGACAGTGTTCTTCCGTACGGGCATGCAGCACGGCTTAAACAAAACAGACAGCCCGAATCTATGCACTATACAAAAAACACGAAGGATGTGCGAGTAAGAGCGGCACTTTGCGGATACAATCATATTTCTGAAGAAGAATTTGATACAATAAAGTTTAAAAACAAATCAATATTAGATGAAAAAACGGGTATACGTTTCAGACAACTTGGAGGAGGTCCTAATCTTAATCTGAACTCTTTGGAGGAAATAGAAGATACTCTCAGCAAGTTGATAGGAAATGAATTTATCGGCACAGGAACGCATGAGCAATATTTTTATCCTGATTATTATGCGTATCAGCCGGATATACCAGATAAGTTTTACCTCTTAGGTAAAATTTTAAGTGAGAATGGTTACCGCTTTATTACTGCTGATGAAATGGAATAATTAAAAAGTGTAGAATACGATAAAAATATGCTTGGGTATAAAATCCCAAGCATATTTTTGCTTTTAAATATATTTGTTTTGCAGAAATTTATTAACATTTTATCCCCAGAACAATAGTCTTTTTCTCGCACATTTTGCGCTGGATGCTGTCTAATGCTTCACCGAAATTAGTAATTCAAAGAAACACCTCTAAACCCTGTAAATAAGGTCTTTTATACTTTTAAAATTTTCTTATTTGCAGGTCTGAATCGTTAGAGCGATGCCTGTCATATACACGCAATAATGAAATCTGCTCCACTACTGTTTGCCAGCGTTTGAGGTTTTTACTTTATTGTTGCATGCCAATGCGAATACTAATAAACTAAAAAATATTGGGATATTTAAATAGAGAAAAACATTCGTGTATTATAAAACCTTATGTTTTACAGAAACATTGCCATATAAAGGGGAAGATGTATTACAGCATCTTTACATTCCGCTTTTAAAAGTTTAATGCATACAATTTTTTACGATATGCTTTAGCAGACATTCCAGTACTTTGTTTAAATAATCTTCTGAAGTAATTACAGTCCAAAAACCCTACCAGACCTGATATTTCTTCAATTGACTTATCAGTATTCTTAATCAATTCTTTTGCCTTTTCTATACGTTTTAGCTTTATATTTTTTGCAATTCCTCCGGGCATCGAATCTTTTATAATCTCGTAAAGCGTA
>JAFQAG010000218.1 GCA_017416985.1 Clostridia bacterium | reverse complement strand
TCATTAGCATCAGGCATCACTGCCACCCTTGCCTCGTTTTGCTCTTTTGTGGTGTTTTCCTCAATTTTTAAAGCCGTCAGATTATTTGTAGCTGCTAAAATAAGTGCGGCAACTGCAGTTATTGCAAATAATATTACTGCAAGAATTACCGGATTTTCATTTTTTTGCATTTACGCAGCCTCCTTTTTAACCGCACCAAATTTTTTAGGACGGCAGTATTTATCAATAAGCGGTGTAGCTATATTCATAAGCAAAATTGCATATGTAACTCCTTCAGGGTATCCACCCAATTTTCTTATAACAAAGGTAATAATACCGCATCCGATGCCCATTATAATCTGCCCTTTTGCAGTAATCGGCGATGTAACGTAGTCGGTTGCCATAAAAATTGCTCCAAGCATAAGACCTCCGCTTAAAATATTATAAAGCACGCTATGAGCCGAAGACAAATCTCCGTTTGAAAAGATAAAACTAAGCACTGCAACTGTACCTATAAAGCAAAGCGGTATTCTTGGCGAAATAACCTTTCTTATAACAAGATACGCTCCACCTAAAATAAGTGCCAAAGCAGATGTTTCACCTAAGCAACCACTCATATTTCCGATAAACATATCAATAAATGATGGAAGCACTCCCTCCTGCGTTCCTTTTAAAATTGCAAGCGGAGTCGCACTGCTGACAAGGTCTGGACTTATTGAAAATCCTGTTGTAAACGGCATGACCCAACGAGTCATTAAAACCGGCCACGATGCTAAAAGAAAGGCTCTGCCCGCCAAAGCCGGATTAACAAAGTTATGACCCACTCCGCCGTATAGTTGTTTTGCAATTATTATTGCAACAAATGAGCCTATAACCATCATCCACCACGGAGCCGTAACAGGAACATTCATTGCTAATAAAACGCCTGTAACCAGCGCTGTTCCGTCAGATATTGTAACAGGCTTTTTAGTTATTTTCTGCCATAGATATTCAAAACCCACACACGATATAACGGTTATCGCTACGATATAAAGTGAGCGCAATCCAAAGAAAACTATTGAACAAAAAAGAGCCGGACAAAGTGCAATTAACACATCTCGCATTATAGATGCTGTTGTCTCTTTTGTTCTTATGTGCGGAGACGATGATACTATCGTTAGATTTTCCATTATTTATTAGCCTCCTTTTTAGCTTTTTCTTTAGCTCGTTTTGCTAAAATCTGCGTTTTGCCCCATCTTATTGCCTGAACAAGATGTCTTTGTGCAGGGCAGGTATATGAACAGCTACCGCATTCAATACAATCCATTAAATTATATTCTTCACATTTTTCTATGTCTTTTTTGTTAGCATAAATACCTAACTGCGACGGAATAAGGTTCATAGGGCAAACACTTACGCACTTTCCGCATCGCAAACAGTTTGATTCATTTCTTACAGTTGCCTGCTTTTCATCAAAGGCTAAAATTCCTGATGTGCCTTTTAAAACAGGAACATCAAGCGAAACGCCTGCAATTCCCATCATAGGACCGCCCATAATAATTTTTTTAGGCTCACAAATGAGTCCTCCTGCCTGCTCAATAACGTATCTAAATGGTGTGCCTATTCTTACCCTGAAGTTTGCAGGCTGCGCCACCGCACCGCCTGATACAGTAACCACTCTGCTCATAAGCGGTATCCCTGAATTAACAACACGTGAAATTTCGGTCACAGTGTCAACATTGGTTACTAAACAGCCGACATCCATAGGCAATCTGCCTGATGGAACTTCTTTTCCTGTAACTGCATAAATAAGTTGTTTTTCTGCGCCTTGTGGATATTTTTTCTTTAACGTTAAAACGTGAATACCCTCATAGCCAGATGCGTGCTTTTTCATCATTTCGATAGCATCAGGCTTATTTTCTTCAATTCCTATGTATGCCTTATCTAACGAAAAAATCTTCATTATAGCTAAAAGACCAGATATAACTTCTTCAGGATTTTCAAGCATAACTCTGTGGTCTGAGGTTAAATACGGCTCACATTCTGCTCCGTTTACTATTACGTGAGTAATTTTTTTCTCTGGCGGTGGAGATAGCTTTACGTGCGTCGGAAAGCCTGCGCCACCCATTCCCACTATTCCTGCCTCTCGCACAAGCTTTATAATTTCTTCAGGCGAAAGCTCTGACAATGGTTTTGTATTAATCGGTTCTTCTTTAGTGTCGAGTCCGTCATTTTCAATTACGATTGTCATAGCCTTTATACCCGATGGTGTAAGGCAAGGCTCTATTTTTTTCACCGTACCTGAAACCGAAGAATGTAGCGGTGCACACATATAGGCATCGCTGTCTGCAATTTTTTGCCCCATTTTTACTGTATCACCCACCGATACTAAAATGTTAAGCGGTGCGCCGATGTGTTGCTGCACAGGATAATACATCAGCTCGGGCGGTATTACTGTTTTAATTGGAACACGGTTTGTTGCGGATTTTGAGTCATCAGGATGGATTCCGCCTTTAAAGGTTAATTTTCTCATTTAATCACTCCTTAAAATTTTAGGGGTAGATTGATAATCGTTTCACAATGTCCTTAAATTACAAAAACGGCGCAAATGCGCCGTTTTCAGACCGTCGAAAAAGTCGTTAGACCGCAAGAAAAAAGTCATTAATAAAAGTTTTGTAAAAAATAAATTAACTATATTCTTTATTAAACCATACATTTTTTATCAAAAAAAATGTATTATAACTTGCTTTTTCGCAGTCTGACAGTTTGTCTATATTTTATACTTAAATTATAGACTAAAGCTCCAAATTTTGCAATAGTTTTTGAAAAAATTTGTACAAGCTGTTTATATATATGCTTAAAACTAAACAAAAAGAACATAACCGCTGTTTTTTTCAGCAGTTATGTTCTTAAATTAACTTACGTCTGCCATATCAAGATAAAGATGTCCGAACTCTTGGATAAAGTCTTTTCTTGCCTGCAGATTGTCACCCAAAAGCATATCAAACATATGGAAGGTTTTTTCAGCATCTTCTGATTTTACCTGAATAAGACGGCGTGTTTCGGGATTCATAGTCGTCTGCCACATCATTTCAGGTTCATTTTCACCCAGACCTTTTGAACGCTGAATAGTATATTTTTTATCGCCTATTTTTTCTAAAATCTCTTGCTTTTCTTTTTCGTTATATGCAAAGAAGGTATCTTTGCCACAATTAATCTCAAAAAGCGGAGATTCGGCAATAAACATTTTGCCTGCCTCAATTAATGTGGGCATAAGAACATAGACCATAGTTAAAATAAGTGTGCGAATCTGGAAACCGTCAACATCGGCATCGGTACAGATAATAACCTTATTCCAGCGCAGATTATCAAGGTCAAAGGTGTTTAAGTCTTTGCTGTTTTTGTGCTTAACCTCTATTCCACAACCTAATACCTTAATTAAATCGACAATAATATCGTTTTTAAATATCTTGTCGTAATCTGCCTTTAAGCAGTTTAATATCTTTCCACGCACAGGTATAATCGCCTGGAACTCTGAGTCACGACCTGTTTTACACGAGCCGAGCGCAGAGTCACCCTCTACTATATAAATTTCACGGCGATTTACGTCTTTTGTTCGGCAATCGACAAACTTGTTAATACGGTTTGTCATATCAACATTGCCCGATAGCTTTTTCTTAACATCTATACGTGCTTTTTCTGCTTTTTCACGACTGCGCTTGTTAATCAGCACCTGGTCAGCAATTTTTTCAGCCTCTTGTTTATTTTCAATAAAGTAAATCTCGAGCTGTTGACGCAAAACCTCGGTCATAGCCTCTTGAATAAACTTGTTTGTTATAGATTTTTTGGTCTGATTTTCATAGCTGGTTAAAGTCGAAAACGAGTTTGTAACTAAAATTAAGCTATCAGATACATCTACAAAATTAATTTTACTCTCGTTTTTATTATACTTTCCGTTATTTTTTAAATACTGGTCTATCTCGTAAACAAAAGCGTTTTTAACTGCTTTATCAGGAGAACCGCCATGCTCTAAAAAGCTTGAGTTATGATAATATTCAATCATATTAATCTCGTTATTAAAGCAAAAGGCAACCTGCATTTTAACCTTAT
>JAFQAG010000217.1 GCA_017416985.1 Clostridia bacterium | reverse complement strand
TCAGCGCTTAGGCGGCGATGTTGCATTTATTGACGCAGAGCACGCATTAGACCCTATTTATGCAAAAAATTTAGGTGTAGATGTTGAAAACTTAATCGTTGCACAGCCAGACACAGGTGAGCAAGCTTTAGAAATTGCCGAAATGCTGGTCAGAAGTGGTGCAATTGATGTTATTGTTGTTGACTCGGTTGCAGCTTTAGTTCCGAAAGCCGAAATTGAAGGCGAAATGGGCGATTCGCACGTTGGTCTGCACGCTCGTTTAATGAGTCAGGCTTTAAGAAAATTAGCAGGTGTTATAAATAAATCAAACACAATTGCAATCTTTTTGAATCAGCTGCGTGAAAAAGTCGGTGTTATGTACGGAAATCCCGAGGTTACAACCGGTGGACGTGCGCTTAAATTCTATGCATCTGTGCGTTTAGAGGTAAGAAAGCAGGAATTAATTAAACAGGGTACCGATGTTATCGGTGTTCGCACAAAGGCAAAGGTTGTTAAAAACAAGGTTGCTCCGCCGTTTAAAGAGGCGGAATTTGATATAATGTACGGCGAAGGAATATCAAAAGAGGGCTCTATTTTAGACGTTGCTGCCGAAATGAACATTCTGCAAAAGAGCGGAACGTGGTATAATTATGGTGAGCTGCGCTTAGGTCAGGGTCGTGAAAACTCTAAAAAGTATTTAAAAGATAATCCTGAGCTGCGTGACGAAATAGAAGCCAAGGTAAGAGAATCTTTATCCTCGGCTCAGAATGAACAGGAAGTGGATTTATCTGATGAAAATACAGATTAAAAATGCCCATCTTATTACGATGGATGACGGCAAAATAATCGAAAACGGTTGCTTATGTATCGAAAATGAAAAAATTTCATATGTGGGCGACCAGGCTTTGCCAGATGAGGATTTTGACCGCACAATAAATGCACGTGGCGCAATTGTTATGCCCGGTCTTGTTAATGCGCACACGCATACTCCGATGACTCTTTTTCGTGGCTATGCCGATGATATGACATTAAACGACTGGCTTTTTAACAGAATTTTTCCCGCTGAGGATAAATTAGACACAGAGGCAGTATACTGGGGCTCGCTTTTAGCCTGTGCCGAGATGATAAAAAGCGGAACGACTCTGTTTGCAGATATGTATTTTATGAGCGAAAGCACTATTCGTGCAGTTTTAGAAAGTGGCATAAATGCAAATATTGCCCGTTGCGTAACAGGTACAAACAACGATTATAAAGACCGACTTTACGAGGCAGAAGTGCTTTACAGCGAGTATGATGGCGCAAATGCCGGGGCTGTTAAAATTGATTTTTCGGCTCACGCAGTTTATACCTGCTCAAAAGAGGCGTTAAAAGCCGTAGCAGAATCAGCAGCAAAGCACAATGCGGCTATTCATATACATCTTAGCGAAACGATGAAAGAAAACCGTGATTGCTATAGCCAGTACGGAAAATCTCCGACCGAGGTTTTTCGTGATATGGGAATTTTTAATTGCCCCACAAATGCGGCGCATTGCGTATTTTTAAGTGAAAATGATATGGAAATTTTAGCTGAAAATAATGTTGGTGTATCGCATAATCCCATAAGCAATTTAAAATTGGCAAGCGGTGTTGCAAACGTCAACGAAATGCTTGCAAAAAATATTTTAATCGGTGTGGGAACAGACGGAACTGCAAGCAACAACTCACTTGATATATTTGCCGAAATGAAAACATCGGCAATTTTGCAAAAAGGCATCCGTTTAGACCCTACACTTATACCTGCCCGAAAAGCATTAGAGATGGCAACTGCAACCGGTGCCGAAATTTTAGGCAGAGGAGCAGAGCGAGGTCAGCTTAAAAAGGGCATGCGTGCTGATGTTATAATTTTAGAGCGAAATGCACCTAACCTTATACCCGTACACAATCCGGAATCTACGGTTGTATACAGCGCAAACGGCGCAAACGTTCAGACAACTATTATAAACGGAAAAATTGTTATGGAAAACCGTGAGCTTTTAACTATTGATATGGACAGAGTGGCAAGCGGTGTAAAGGATGCGGTTAAACGTATGGGAATTTAATAAGGCGGGATGTAAAAATAGTCCAGAACGCAAAAGACAGAAATAATACTATTAATAGAATTAATTTAATTATTAAAAACCATATTTTAAATAAATGTAGAAAAGCAATGCTTAAAGCGTTGCTTTTCTCTTTTTTAAATGTCTTTTTGCTATCGACAAACTTCACCTCTCGCTGTACCAACGTACAGCTTCGGGTAACCCCTACGGGTTCAGTTTGTCAATTCTAAACAATGTTTCCTATCCCTTAAACAACGAATACAAAAAAATAAAAAAAGTATAGAAAAACATAGCTTTTTGTTATATAATTATATACATATTAAGACAGAAGGATGATTTATTTGATAAAGAAAAACGAAATTTATCAGACGGAAGTGACAGCTACAGCATCTAGTGGTGACGGAATTTGCAGAATTGACAACCTTGCCGTTTTTGTAGAGGGTGCCTGCGAGGGAGATATTTTAGAAATTAAAATAACAAACGTAAAATCGAGCTATGCCAATGCTGAAATTTTGCGCATTATAACTCCGTCAGCTGACAGAAAAAATCCTGAATGCCCCGTATTTAAGCGATGCGGTGGATGTCAGCTTATGCACATAGATTATAAAAAGCAGTTAGAGCTTAAAAAACAGTTTGTTTTTGATTCTCTTACCCGTTTAGGTCATTTAGACCTTAGCGAAGCCGAGTTTTTTGACACAATCGGAATGGAAAAGCCAGAAAGATACAGAAACAAAATGGTTTTTCCTATCGGCAAAAAGGCTGACGGTCGCTTAACAGGCGGATTTTATGCCACTAAAAGCCATAATATAATTGCTCTTTCTGACTGTCTTTTAGGTGATAAATTTGCATCTGATTGTCTTTCGGCGGTCATCAGCTATATGAAAGAAAACAACGTTTCAGCATATGATGAGGCTACACACAAAGGCTTAGTCCGTCGCCTTTTTGTGCGCACAGGTCTTTATTCGCACGAGGCTATGACGGTAATTTCGATAAACGGAAAATCTCTGCCTAATGAGAAAAAATTAGTTGATAAGCTTTTAAATGTTAAATCATACGAGCTTAATTTAGCAAGT
>JAFQAG010000216.1 GCA_017416985.1 Clostridia bacterium | reverse complement strand
GGATACAATGACAGTTATTAAACATCTTGCGCAAGAGCCGCTTGCCTTTCATCCGGGAGAGCATTGGATGTATAGTATGTGTCATGATGTGCTTGCTGCCGTTATAGAGGTTATATCTGGTAAAAGGTTCAGCGATTATATGCGCGAAAATATTTTTGAACCACTAGATATGAAAAGTACATGTTATCATCTTTCTGAAAAAGGTTATGAAAAAATGGCACAGCAATATCGTTGCGAAGGTGCGGTTAGTGATGATATAGTAGAGCAACAGAAAAACGGCTCTAAAAATGATGGTGTCGTAGTAAATGCCGGGAAGGCGAATATTTTGGTGTTCGGTGAAGAGTATGAAAGCGGAGGCGCAGGAATACTTACTTCGTTAGAGGATTACGCAAAATTTACTGCGGCACTCGCCAATAAGGGCAAGGGATTAAACGGCAACCGCATTTTATCATCAGGAACTGTTGAGCTATTAAGAACGAACCAGTTAAATGAAATACAGTCAATAGATTTCAATTGGAAGCAGCACGTGGGATATGGCTACGGATTAGGTGTCCGCACAATGATTGACCGAGCTAAAAGTGGCTCTAACGGCTCATTAGGCGAGTTCGGATGGGGTGGTGCGGCAGGAGCAACTGTTATTGTTGATCCAGACCTTAATTTAACAGCTGTCTATTCGCACCACATGTTAAATCCTAAAGAGGATTATTATCAGCCAAGACTCAGAAATGTGTTATACAAATGCATAGAAAGTTAAAAAGCAGTTGCTTATGCAACTGCTTTTTAATATTTTAAAGTCTTGGTTCTGTCATATATCTCGAATAATCCTTTAAAAGATGCTCACGCATTTTAAGTTCTGCCAAAACACTGTCAGATGCTATTATTGCGTCTAAAATTTCTTGATGATAAGTTAAGTCACGGTCATAAACTTCTTGCGTAAGAAAGTCTTTTTCGCGCATTTTTAAAAGTTGTTGCGAAATTGAATCATGAAATTGAATAATAGCTCTGTTCTTGCTTGCGTCTAAAAGAGCAGAGTGAAATTGATGCCCGAACCTTAACATATGCAATTTGTCTTTAACGCCGTGCATTTTGTTAATTGCCTCTTTCATACGCAAAATGTCTTCTTCGGTGCGACGGGTTGCGGCTAAAAATGCGGCGGCAGGTTCTAAAATATATCGTATTTCGACAAGCTCAGAAAGAGCGCTTTCGTCCATAATAAGCTCACCTAAATCCCAACTCGAAATTGCTGTCATTGCATTTTCAGATACAAATGTACCTTTGCCGGCGGTGGATGTGACAATTCCTGCCATTTGTAAGCTTTTTATTGCCTCGCGCACAGAGCTTCTTCCTATTTTAAACATTGAGGCTAGGTCAGCCTCGGTAGGCAGACGATTGCCTTCTGTAAAAGTTTTATTCTTAATTAATAAAATTATCTGGTCAGCAACAGATTCATATTTCTGTTTGTTAACGATAGGATTTACCTTCAAATTAAATATACCCCTTTCAATACTAATGAATATATTATATATGTTTTTTATCTGATTGTAAAGCATTTAAAAAAATGATAAAACATTAAAGTATAAAATTATACAATTTTGCACAAAAAAAATATCAGTTTTTGGT
>JAFQAG010000016.1 GCA_017416985.1 Clostridia bacterium | reverse complement strand
GGAGGTACAATCATGGCTGAAAGACCAATGAACAGAAATCGCAAAGCTAAGAAAAAAGTTTGCGCATTCTGCCAGGATAAAGTTGACTATATCGATTACAAAGATGTAGCAAAATTGCGTCGTTTCGTTTCTGAACGTGCTAAGATTCTTCCTAGAAGAATCACAGGTACTTGCGCAAAACATCAGAGACAGCTTACAGAGGCAATCAAACGAGCAAGACATATTGCACTTTTGCCGTTTAGTGCTGACTGATAAAAATATAATAACGTTAATTAAGCGCTTTTCGCAAGAAAGGCGCTTTTTTGTATGCAATTACACAAGATAAAAATATCAAAATAACAAATAAATATTGACATATTATCATAAAATAGTATATAATATTCTTGATGTGTTTAATGTAAAATTTAATTGTTACTTAGGAGGAAGAGTAATGTTAGTTAATATGAATGAAGTTTTAAGACCAGCAAAAGAAAACCATTATGCTGTTGGTCTTTTTAATGCAGTAAACTTAGAGCTTGCACGTGGTATTATAAACGCAGCCGAGACAAGCCGTTCACCGGTTATTATGGGTACTGCTGAAGTTTTGTTGCCTTACGGACCGCTTGACGAGGTTTCGTACTATCTTATCCCAATGGCTAAAAAGGCATCTGTTCCGGTTGTTGTTCACTTAGACCACGGTCTTACATATGATACCTGTATTAAAGCATTAAAATTGGGCTTTAGCTCAATTATGTATGACTGCTCAACAGATTCATACGAAGAAAATGTTAGAAAAGTTAAAGAAATGGCAGATATTGCACATTCTTACGGCGCAACAATCGAAGGTGAGTTAGGTCACGTTGGCGATAACGAGGGTTCGGCAGAGGGAAGCTCGCATTTAGCAGACCCGTCACAGTTCTTCACCGATCCGAAACTTGCAAAAGATTTCGTTGATAAAACCGGTGTAGATGCTTTGGCTATCGCAGTTGGTAATGCACACGGTGCATATAAATTACCGCCTAAACTCGATTTCGAAAGAATCCGCACAATTGCAAGCACGGTTGATGTTCCGTTGGTTCTTCACGGAGGTTCAGGTCTTACTGATAACGACTTTAAACAAGCTATTAAAGATGGTATCAGCAAGGTTAACATCTTTACAGATATCAACGTTGCAGCAGTAGAAGCTGAATTTAAAAAGTTCTCTAGCATGGATAAAGGTCTTATCGACCTCATTCCTGCAGCGGTTGAGGCTGTTAAACAGGAAAGTATGAAGAAAATGCAGCTCTTTAGCAGTGACGGAAAGGCAGATTATAAAAAGGATAATTTGTCAGCTGAAAGCATCGAAATGCTCACTAAATTAGTAGCAGAAGAAGTTGCTAAACTTATGAACAAATAATAATCAATTAAAATAAAACCGACCGTTTAGCGGTCGGTTTTGCCCATATACAGTATTTTATGAGTTTTGTAAAGCTAATCAGATATTAGTTGTGGTAATGTAAAAATAATTTTTAAAGGAGAGGTTTTTATGGAAAAGCTTACTAAAAAATACGGTTTAGCAACTGCTATTTGTATGGTAGTTGGAACCGTAATCGGCTCTGGGGTGTTTTTTAAAGCACAGAACGTTCTTGCAGCAACTGGTGGAAATATGCCAATAGGTATCGCTGCTTGGGTTATCACGGGTTTATTGATGATAATTTGTTCTTTGCAGTTTGCTGTTATGGCAACAAAGTATGAAAAGGTTAGCGGTGTTGTCGATTATGCAGAGGCAACCTGCGGAAAAGGCTATGGTTATTATCTTGCGTGGTTTATGGTGAACGTATATTATCCGGGAATGACATCTGTTCTTGCCTGGGTTTCTGCAAGATATTTAGGTGTCCTTTTTGGTTGGAGTATGGTTAGTCCTGAGGTTATGGTTTTGGCTGGATTTTTCTTAATAGCTTCATATACAATGAATGCTATTTCTCCAAAGCTTGCCGGAAAGTTTCAGATTAGTGCTACTGTTATTAAGTTAATTCCTATTGTTTTGATGGCGATTGTAGGAACAGTTGTTGGTCTGGCAAACGGAACACTTTCTAACAACTTTACTACAATAGTTACTGAGGCTGTTGGCGGCTCAAATAGCAGCGGACTTTTTGCTGCAATCGTTGCTACAGTTTTTGCTTACGAAGGTTGGATTGTTGCTACATCTATTAACGCAGAGCTTAAAAATCCAAAGAAAAATCTTCCTATTGCACTTATAATTGGTTCAATTATTGTTGTTAGTGCATATGTTTTATACTTTATCGGTGTTGCAGGCGGTGCTACCAATGAAGTTTTAATCAACGAGGGGGCAACTACTGCATTTACTAATATTTTTGGCGGCGTTGGCGGAACACTTTTAAATATTTGTATTATTGTTTCGTGCTTAGGTACATTAAATGGTCTTATGGTTGGTGCAACACGTGGTATGTATGCTATTGCTGCCCGTAATGATGGTCCTATGCCAGAGACTTTTGGTCAGGTTGATAAGGCTACTAATATGACAACCAACTCTGCTATCTGGGGATTGTTTGTTTGTTCTTTATGGCTTGTATATTTTTATGGCGCAAACCTTACAGATGGTTGGTTCGGTGTATTTAATTTTGACTCATCTGAGCTTCCTATCATTACTATTTACGCAATGTATATTCCTATATTTATTGCATGGATTATTAAAGAAAAAGACCAGGGTGTACTTACCAGATTTATTCTTCCGATAGTATCAATAATTGCATGTGGATTTATGGTATTTGCAGCAATTTATGCTCATGGCATTACACCGTATATGAATGCAAAGGCAAATGGTGCATTCTCATTCCCGGTATTGTTCTATCTCATAATTTTTGCAGTTGTTATGATAATAGGAGCAATTTTCAAAAAGTCTAAAAAGAATGTTGAAGAATAATTAAAATAAGAGATGGCGGCTAAAGCAGATAAGCTTTAGCCGTCGTTTTTTTACGTAATAAAGTGATTGTATGCAGTTGAGTTAAATTATATATTAATATTTAAAATTATATAAATATTGTGAATAAATTTTTTGTAAAAATTAATTTTATATTTAATTTTAGTGTGATAAAATTATAAGGTAAAAATATGACGAAGGAGCAAAAAATGTTTAACATTGATAAAGATTATGTTATAAAACTTCGACGAGAAATTCATATGTATCCTGAAATAGATTTTGATTTGCCAAAAACTGTGGCTTTAGTAAAGCGTGAGCTTGAGAGTATGGGAATCCCATATACCGAAGAATATGGCAAGGGAAGCGTAGTGGGATATATAAATCCTGAAAAGAAAGGATTTACAATAGGTTTAAGAGCGGATATGGACGCTCTTAGAATCGAAGAAAAAACAAATCTTCCTTATAGCTCAAAGCACGAGGGATTAATGCATGCCTGCGGTCATGATGCGCATACAGCGATACTTTTAGGAGCAGCTAAAGCATTAAAAGAAATGGAAAGTGAGCTTAATTGCCGCATAAAGCTTCTGTTTCAGCCGAGCGAAGAGGGTATTAAAAGCGGTGCTATTATGATGGTAGAAAACGGTGCATTAGACGATGTTGATATCGTTTCGGCTTTGCACGTATCTCTTATGGAAAAAGGAAAAATTGGTATTTGCTCCGGAGCATTTATGGCATCAAGTCGTCACTTTAAAATTGAAATTTTCGGAAAAAGTGCACATGCAACTGCGCCACACAATGGCAAGGATGCACTGGCTGCGGCTGTTCGTATGTATAATGCAGTTCAACTAATTATAAGCAGAGAAGTTCCTCCTCTTGAGCCTTGCCTTTGCTCTATAAATAAAATTGAGGCAGGAACAGCTCAAAACATTGTTGCAGACCATGCAGTAATGTTGGGCACAATGCGAACATTTAATATGAAACTAAGCGAGTTTATGTTTGACAGAATTAATAAAATTGCAAAAGGTTTGTCTGACGAGCTGGGCATAAAAATCGAAGTTACAGGTCCTGTTAAATCTGTATGTACATATAACAATCCTTATTTATCAGAGCTTATGTGGACTTCTGCCTCAAAAATCGTAGGAAAAGAAAATGTAGTAAAAACAGGAATGCGACTTGGCTCAGAAGACTTTTCACGTATGGCAGAAAAACGACCGGGAATATTTTTTGTTCTTGGTGTGCGAAATGACGCAAAGGGTATCAATAAAGTAGCGCATAATGGCTATTTTGATGTGGATGAAGATGCCCTAGAAACAGGCAGTAAGGTTTTTGTTCAGTTTGTTCTTGATAATCAAAATGGTGTTGATACCGAAAAACTCGAAAAATGTGATGAAGGATAATATTAAAAAACTCCTACTTGTAGTAGGGGTTTTTTTAAACCCCTTTTTTTTAGGGGTTGAATTTTATGAGTAGAGTGTTATAATGTAATCAGGTGATGAAAATGAAAGATAATAAAATTGAATTTGGCAGTAATCTTAAAAAAATAAGAAAAAAAGCCGGAATTTCAAGAGTAAAGCTTGCAGAGATGATATCCTACTCTGAAAAAGCTATTGAAAAATGGGAAGCAGGCAGTTCTGTACCGCCGGTTACTACGATTTGTAAGCTGGCAGAATTGTTCGAAATATCGGTAGACGCCTTGCTCTATGCTCCTAAAACAGAGGCTAAATATCTTTTAGGCATAGATGGCGGCGGCACAAAAACTGAGTTTTTGCTGACAGATTCTGATAAAAAAGAAATTGCCAGAGTTAAGTTAGGACCGTCAAACCCTGTTGATATCGGAATAGAGAATACCAAAAAAATTCTTGAGCGGGGTATAAGACAGGTGTGCGAGGGAATTAGTCTGCGTGAGGTTTCTGTCTTTGCCGGTCTTGCAGGTGGCATAACAGGAGATAATAAAGAGCAAATAAATGCATTTTTGTCACAGTTTAACTTTGCGTTTTATGACAATGGCAGCGATACCGCAAACGCTCTTTCGATTGCCCTAAAAGGCGAAGACGGCGTTGCTGTAATTATGGGAACAGGCATTATTGCATTTAGTCAGGTTGGCTCAACAAAGCACCGAATCGGTGGATGGGGATATCATATAGATCAGGGCGGCAGCGGATATAACTTTGGTTCTGATGCCTTAGATTCTGCTTTAAAATCTATTGATGGAAGAGGCGGCAGTAAGCTTATAAAAGACTTAATGGAGCAGCATTTGGCAGAACCTCTGCCCAAAGCGATTGCAGATATTTATCAGGGCGGAAAAGCATATGTTGCATCTTTTGCACGATTTGTTTTTGCGGCATTTAATCAGGGTGACAAAGAGGCAGAACGTATCATTGATAAAAACGTAAAAGAGGTTGCACAAATCATTACAGCCGGCAAAAAGTTTTTAGGCGATGAAAACGGCAAAGTTGTAATTTGTGGTGGCTTATGCAATTATGAAAAAGAGCTTATGCCATTCTTCAAAAAGTATTTAGGCGAAAATCAGCATATAACATTTTCAAACGAGTCAGTAGTAGACGGAGCAATAATGCTCGCAGAAAAAACAAAAAACGGGGGTAATTAATAATGTTAAGAACAGAAATGAGAAATCCTGATACCTATAAAATAGGTGAAATGTCTACAAGCGACATTTTAAACACGATTAATAAAGAAAATAACAGAGTAATCGAGGCAATAGATAAGGCAATGCCAGAAATTGCAGAGGCTTGTGATATGGTTGCTGACGTTATTAAAAACGGAGGCAGAGTTTTTTACATAGGTGCAGGAACATCCGGACGTCTTGGTGTTTGCGATGCGGCTGAATGTCCTCCTACCTTTGGAGTATCTAAGGATATGTTTAACGGAATAATTGCCGGTGGCTACAATTGTATGCACAGTGCGGCAGAAAATGCAGAGGATGACCCGGAACTTTCTGTTGAAGATTTAAAATCACACAATTTTTGCGAAAAAGATGTTGTTATCGGTGTATCTGCATCAGGCTCAGCTGCTTACGTAATTTCGGCACTTGAATATGCAAACAATATGGGTGCAAAATCAATATCAATAACAAACAATCCTGATACAAAAATGGGCAAAACAGCACACGTAAATATCTGTGCCGATACAGGTCCTGAGGTAATTACAGGTTCAACCAGAATGAAAGCCGGTACAGCTCAGAAAATCATACTTAATATGATATCTACCACCGCTATGGTTAAGTGTGGATATGTTTATGAAAATCTTATGATTAACTTAAAGCCTACAAACAAAAAACTGACAAAAAGAATGATTGGCATTGTTGTAGAAATTTTAAAATGCAGCGAAGAAGAAGCAGAAAAACTGCTTAACGAAAACAACTGGAGTATAAGAGCTGTCGTAGACGGAAGGGAGAAATAAATTATGGGCATTTATAAAATTGCAGAGCATGGCGAAAGTAATTTTCATATTGTTGCGCATCAATATTCTGACGAAACCATACGTTTTGCAGCATCAGAAATGCAAAAATATTTGCTTATGGCTACAAATGCGGCAATCCCTTATTTTTCTGATGACCCACGCTGCCCAATGCGTGGACCTGAAATAAGAATCGGCGCAGAGGTAAGAGGCGAAACTAAAGTTGAAGAAGATTTGCACGACGATGGTTTTTGCATAAGAGGAGTAGGCGAGCATATTACCATTACCGGAAAAACTTCACGTGGTGTTCTTTACGGTGTATATCGTTTCTTAGAAATTTTCTGTAACTATCGATGCTTTACAAAGGATGCTGAAACAATAGACCAGATAGATGTTTTAGAAATAGAGCTTGATGAAATAAAAGAAGAGCCTTCTTTTGATTTCAGAGATGCTTATTTCAGAAATGCTTTTGATGGAGCTTTTGCGTCAAAAAATCACTTAAATTCAAGCTTGTGTGATATATCAGTTGCACGTGGCGGAAGAATGAAATGGTTTAACTTTCACCATTCATTTAATGACCTCGTTCCTGAAAAAATATATTTTGACGAGCATCCTGAATATTATTCTGAAATTGACGGAGAAAGAAAAAGAGCAACTCAGCTTTGCCTGACAAACCCTGATGTATTAAAGATTGCAGAAAAAACCTTAAGGAGCTGGATTGAAAATAATCCTGAATGTAAGGTATTTTCTGTTGCACAAAATGACAGTATGGAATCTTGTACCTGTCCGAACTGTATGGCAATTGAAAAGGAAGAAGGTTCGCCGTCAGGCCCGATTATCCATTTTGTAAATAAGCTTGCTGATGCAATACGGGATGACTATCCGGATGTTTTATTACATACCTTTGCATATCAGCATACATTAAAAGCACCGAAAAAGGTTGTTGCACGTGATAACGTTATCGTTCGCCTATGCTCTGTTTTCTGTCGCTTTGAAAAGCCGTTTTATGAGCTTGCACCACTTAAGCCGGGTGGAGAAGAAGAGCTTTTTGTAAACTCGCTTAAAGAGTGGCAGCACCACGCAAAACAGCTTTATGTATGGGATTATGCAGTAAACTTCAGAAACTACTTACAGCCATTTGTTAACTTCCATAATCTGGCGAAAAATATTAAGTTCTTTAAAGAACACGGCGTGCGCGGTGTTTTAGAGCAGGGTAACTTTGCTTATGGTGGCGGTGCGTGCTTTGATGATATGAAATCATATATCATAAGTAAGCTGCTCTGGAATCATAATACCGATATTGATGACGAAATCCATCGTTTCTGTATGGGCGTTTATGGAGAGTCTGCAGGTCCTTTAATGGAAGAATATACAATGCTTATTGAAGAAGCCTGTGCAAGCAGTGAGCTTTATATTT
>JAFQAG010000215.1 GCA_017416985.1 Clostridia bacterium | reverse complement strand
CTTATGGAATATGTTGATGTTGTAATTGCAAATGAAGAAGATGCTGAAAAAGTATTCGGTATTAAAGCATCTGCAACCGACATCACAACCGGAAAACTCAGCGATGAAGGATACCACGAAGTATGTAAAAAGCTTGTTGAAAAATTCGGATTCAGCAAGGTTGCAATTACTCTTCGTGAAAGTATTTCTGCATCAATCAATAACTGGTCTGCACTTTTATATGACGGAAAAGATTTCTATAAATCTAAAAAATATAATATCAATATTGTTGACCGTGTTGGTGGCGGAGATTCCTTCGGCGGTGGTTTAATCTACGCAATTTTAGAAAACTACAGCATGCAGGATACAATTGAATACGCAGTTGCTGCATCGTGCTTAAAGCATACTATCGAGGGCGACTTTAACTGGGTAAGCGTTGATGAAGTTAAAAACCAGATGGGCGGCGACGGCTCAGGACGTGTACAGAGTTAATTTTAATGGTCAGATTAAGCGGTTGACGTTGTCAACCGCTTAATCCCTTTGAATACAAGTTGAAAAATGTAGATTTATACTTTGGGAGTGATATAGTGAGTACTGGGTTTGTATATGATGGTCAGATGGATAAGCTGAATGAAGAATGTGGTGTTTTCGGCTTTTATGATAATGACGGCTTTGATGTAGCAAGATTGACTTATTATGGTTTATATGCGCTTCAGCACAGAGGTCAGGATAGTGCCGGAATAGCAGTAAATAATGACGGCGTTTTTACGTGTCATAAAGATTTAGGTTTAGTTCCTGAGGTTTTTGATGACCGTACGATCAATAAGTTAAAAGGTACAATGGCGGTAGGACACGTTCGTGCATCTACAAAAGCTGAAAATTTCAGAGAAAATGCTCAGCCGTTGGTTACAAAATACGTAAAAGGAACACTTGCGTTAGCGCATAATGGTCAATTACTTAACGGTGCAGATTTGCGTCATAAATTTGAAAAGAATGGTGCAATTTTCCATACGACTATTGACAGCGAAGTAATTATGTATCAGCTCGCTCAAGAAAGAATAGGAGCGCATTCAATCGAACAGGCAATGCTAAATGCAATGGATTCATTAAAGGGTGCATATTCAATTGTGCTTATGAGTCCCAGAAAGCTGATTGGTGCACGTGACTTACATGGATTCAGACCGCTTTGTATTGGTAAAATGCACAATTCATATATTATATGTTCTGAAACATGTGCTTTAGAAAATCTTGGTGCAGAGTTTATCAGGGAAGTTGAGCCTGGCGAGGTTGTTGTAGTTGACGAAAACGGTCTTCGTTCGTTAAAACATAAAAATGCACCCGATAAGGCTGAAATCTGTATTTTTGAACATGTTTATTTTGCTCGTCCTGACAGCGAAATTCAGGGAATGAGCGTTCACGAAATGCGTAAAATGATGGGACGTTACTTGGCAAAAGATTATCCGGTTGACGCAGACCTAGTATTCGGTGTTCCTGATTCAGGATTATGTGCAGCACTTGGCTATGCTGAAGAATCTGGAATAATGTATGGTGACGGATTTGTTAAAAATCGTTATATTGGAAGAACCTTTATTCAGCCAACACAGTCACAACGCGAACAGTCTGTAAATATTAAACTTAACGTTGTAAAAAATGCCGTTCGTGGCAAAAGAGTAGTAATGGTTGATGATTCAATAGTT
>JAFQAG010000214.1 GCA_017416985.1 Clostridia bacterium | reverse complement strand
TTTAAAGCCAGCTTGCTTGCCATATCGGCACAGTTTTTTACTGAAACCGACTGGTCAAAAGGAATAAGAAAGCTCTGCCGATACATTACAGACACGAGATGACCTCCTCAAATATCGAAGCACCATATTCAGCAAGATATGTATCCTGCTCTTCTGAGCCGCCCGAAACACCAAGACCACCAATAATCTTTCCGTTATGCTTTAAAGGAACTCCTCCGCCAAAGATTACTATTTGTCCATCGTTTGTCAGTTCAAGACCGTAAAGCGGTCCACCAGGCTGACACAGAGGTTTAAGCTCGATAGTTGACATTTTAATTGCTACAACTGTAAATGCCTTTTTTAAAGCAACGTCATAGCTTATTATATAAGAATCATCCATGCATTCAACTGCTACGGGGCGAGCTGCCGAGTTAGATACTGCAACAACTACGTTTAAGCCCATTTGAGCAGCCTTTTCTTCGACCCTTTTAATTAACTCACGTGCTGCATTAAGTGTCATATCGCCAGTATTTGCTGGACTTTTTTTACCTGATGTTGTCTGAGCTTTATAAAGGTCTGAAATCGCTGATTTTACTAAGCTTGCGATTTCTTGTTCGTTCATGGATATCACCTCAGCTAAATTATTATTTATTCAGCTGCTCCATTACCTTGCGGGTAATTTCAGCTACTAAATCGCCGTCTGCTGCAGCAGATGATGAGCAAGAGCAGTTACCGCCGCAATTGTGGCAGCTAGGAAGACCAGCTTTAACATTTGGGCATACATCTGCCGGATGCTTACCTTTAAGACCAAACTGTCTGCGGATTTCATAAAGTCTTTCAACCTGAGCTTTAGATAACTCTTTCGGTCCGCCAAGCTGTCTTGACAAGAACAAGAGCTGAGCGTAAAACTCTAATGATTCCATTTTGTGATATGCGCTAAGCAATGAATCAGAATATGCCAAAGCACCATGATTTTCTAAAAGAACTGCATCGTAATGCTGTAAGTACTTAGAAACTGCGTCCGGAATTTCTTCTGTTGACGGTGTGCCGTACTCAGCGATCGGAACGCAACCTAAAGCGATAACTGCCTCAGGCATAATCGGCTGTGTAAGCGGAATGCCTGCGATAGCAAAAGCTGTACCATACATAGGATGTGCGTGAACAACTGACTGAACGTCTGGTCTTTCTTTGTATACACGCATATGCATTTTAATTTCAGATGATGGTTTAAATCCTGCATTTGCCTGGATTACTTTACCGTTTGCATCTACCTTACAAATATAATCAGGAGTCATAAATCCTTTACTTACACCTGTCGGTGTGCAAAGAAATTCATTATCGGAAATTTTAACAGAGATATTACCGTCGTTTGCTGCAACCATGCCACGGTCATAAATTCTTTTTCCGATGTCACAAATTTGTTTTTTGATTTCGTACTCAGATACCATTTTACATTCTCCTTTTCATAAGAACTAAGCCTTATAAGGCTATTACATTTTATTCTTTATTTCCATATATTATTTTATCATATAATATATAAAAGTCAAGCATTTTTATTGGGTTTTTGTTGTTTTTTTGTTGTTTTTTGTTGTTTTTGTTGTTTTTCGTCTTCTTCCCAGGGAAGAACGTCGCCTTCTTCTTTTAAATGCTCTAAAATAGCACTTACGCCTTCTCCGGTCTTTGAACATACGTGATAAACTGTTTTACATCCTGCTAAACGCAACCAACGTTCTGCTCTTTCGGGGTTGGCATTTTCTTCGTCTATCTTTGTTACTATTCCTATAACCTCTCGGTTTGCCGCACTAACACAGTTAGGACTGTACAAAGAATATGGTTCTGTTGCAGAAAGCAAAAATCCAACAACGTCTGCCTCGTATGCATAAAGCGCAAGAGCACGCGCTAAAAAATGATTTTCTGCATATTCGCCCGGAGTATCTATAATAACATCGAAGTTATTAATGTACTGTGTTTTTTTATATGTAACCTTTTCGCCACGCATAGCTTGTGTAAGACTTGTTTTGCCGCACTCACTTCTGCCCATGAATATAATTTTTTTCATAGCGCGCCGCCTCAGGTTCTTGTGATGTCACAAACTACAAAGCCAAGCTTGTCACGTGCATAGTCAACCAGCGCACGAAGCGATGCCTCAACCTCGGACACAGTACCTGTTACAATCAAAGTACCGCTGAATCGGTCAACAAAGCCAAGCTCTATGCCGGCTGATTTTATTGCTATATCAGCAGTAATGATTGCCGTTTCGGCAGGCGACATTGTAACTATACCAATTGCGCTTTTATTATAATCTATCGCAGGGTCTAAACCTAACTTCTGATATAAAATTCTGTCAGGATTTGCAATCACATGAGCAATCGTTATCTGCTTTCCGGGGACAATTTCCTGAACTATGCGCATTTTATCTTTTAAAGAAAGTATATCGTCATGCTCTAACATATCATATTTCCTTTCCGGTTATTAACCGCCTATTTGAGCTTTTATAACATATTTTTTCGCAACCCCTAAGAGCTTTTGCATATGCTCATCTGTCGGTGGGGTTATATCTTTTAACGTGTATTCTCTTCCTAAGCCGTCATACTTATCCTGACCAAGTCTGTGATAAGGAAGCAAGTGCCACTCTTCTACATTATGTAACGCTTTAACAAATTCGCCAATTGCGGCAATTTCCTCAGGCGTAT
>JAFQAG010000213.1 GCA_017416985.1 Clostridia bacterium | reverse complement strand
ATTTTTTTAATTTCGCACTCTCTCGACAGTGCCGTGCCCTTGTCGGCAAATTCTTCAAAATAGCGTAGTGTAACCGGCGCACGATATTTTGTGTATTTTGCACCTTTTCCGCTATTGTGCGCCTTTATGCGTTCTTCTAAGTGCGTTGTCCAGCCTGTGTATAGGCTTTTGTCGCTGCACTCTACTATATAAACAAAGTGCTTTTGCTTTTTATCTTCGCAAGGATTTTTAACTGACATTTAAATCCGTCCTTTAAAATTCGGTATCTAAATATTTTTGTGCCGAATATACTGCAACTGCACCGTCTGCCGCCGCAGTTATAACCTGACGCAGCGGTTTAATTCTTATATCGCCAGCCGCAAAAACTCCTGCTATACTGGTTTTGGTGTCTTCGCCTGCATCAATATATCCGCCATTCAGCTTAACCTGATTTTCTACAAGACCGATGTTAGCCTCTATGCCGACAGCAACAAAAACTCCGTCCACCGACAGATTTTTGCTTTCGCCAGATTTAACGTTCTTTACTAAAATTGATTCAACAGTATCCGCTCCGTCAATTTTTTCAACAACACTGTCTAAAACAAGCTCTACATTTTCGGTTATTGCGACTTTGTCAGAAAGCACCTTTGCGCCTCTGAACGAATCACGACGATGTATTAAATAAACCTTCTGGCAATATCTTGACAAAAACAGAGCATCTTCTAAGGCTGTATCTCCGCCACCGATAACCGCAACTGTTTTGTTCTTAAAGAATGCACCATCACAGGTTGCACAGTACGATACTCCATTACCACGCAGTCTTTCTTCTCCGTCAACACCAAGCATACGTGGTGCTGCACCCATACAAAGAATTACTGTCTTTGCCTCGTATTCCTCATTTGCGGTTTTAACCTTTTTAATTTTTTCGCCAAGGTCAATTTCTACAATTTCATCATACAAAATTTTTGCACCTGCATTTTTCGCCTGTTCTTCCATATTAAGAGCAAGGTCAACTGCTCCTACTCCGTTCGGAAAGCCGATATAGTTTTCAAAAGTTGTGGTAGTAACCATCTGACCGCCTGCAAACATTTTTTCAAACAATATTGCATCTAAGCCTGCACGTGCTGCATATAAGGCAGCATTTAAACCAGCAGGACCTCCGCCAACTATAATTAAATCAAGCATCTTCTTCTGCCTTCCTTTCCTCTTCGGTTGGGGTTAATACCTCTAAAATTTTTGAGTACATTCCAAGTGGATCACGTTTAAAGTGACGGCGCATACTCATAGCAGTTTCACGACTGCCAGCATAAACAGAAAGATTTAAAAGCTCCATTTTGCCCTCTTTTAATTCAACGTCGAAGGTATAGGTATCTCTGTCTGTTGGGGTTATGTCGCATCTTAGCTGAGCCTTTTGCTGTTCTCTTACAAAATATTCGTCAATCGTATTTCGCAAACTGCTTCTTACGCTTGCCATAATTTTATCTTCAAACATTTCTAAAAGCTCTGTGCCGCTTTGAGTTAGTATGTATTTATCCATTTCGTCACGCCATACGGTTTTCATATGATTATCGTCAAGCGTTTTCGTTATGATAGAACACAGGTCGATAAAATCAACCGATGTCGCCTGAAGCATAAAATGCTTTAATTCTATGTCTGTTATCGGAATATCGGCATATTTAACCGAATACAAAATCGCAAGCTGGATTTCTACCGGGTCATTTAATCGGTAATAAACATTTTCCCATATATTTTTCTTCATAAACAAATCTCCTCTTTTATATCCATTCCCTGATATAAATCACGGTTTTCCATTTCTGATACTATTTCGTCGTACACACTGCGCCAGCTGTTGTTAAAATTTTCTACAACGCTTATTTCTTCAGGCGCTCGTCCTATTAATCTGTGTACCGACGTTGTCGAAAGTGTATTGCGCAAGAAAATTAGCGCACGTTCTACATATTCTTCTCTTTTAGGTTCCTCTACCTTACCTGATTCATACATTCTTGCAAGTTCGGTGTCTTTAAGTATATTAAGCGAATGAAGCTTTACTCCGTCTACCTCTAAGGCAGACAAAATTTTAGCAGTTTCTTTAACGTCTTCTCTGTCATCCCAGGGCAGATTTAAAATTGCGTGAGCACATACCGAAAAACCATATTTCTTGCACAAGATAACTGCACGTATAAATTCTGCCAAACCATGACCACGGTTTATCTTTTTTAAGGTGTGATAATTTGCCGTTTGAAGTCCTAACTCAATGCTCATCTTTATGCCAGTCGCACGAGATAGCTCAAGCATTGCATCTAAATAAGGCTCTGCCAGACAATCAGGTCGTGTAGATACTGAAATTTCGACTATATTATCAAGCGCTGCCTCTTTTATATTCTTTTTAAAATCAGCGACAGGCAGATATGTTCCTGTATAATTCTGAAAATAGGCAATAAATTTTTTTGCCTTATATTTTTTGCCTATATAGTCCATATTTTTCTCAAGCTGTTCTTTTATAGAAAGCTCATCTGGCAAACAGTCATAGCCTGCTCCTGCACCTGCGCAGTATATGCATCCACCGCTTGCTATTCGGCCGTCACGATTTGGGCATCCGCCCGCAATATTTATCGGTAATTTATAAACCTTTTCGCCGTATTTTTCTTTTAAATAATCTGAATAGAAAAAAATACGTCTTTTTTCTTGGGATTTAAGATTCTGTTCCATTACAACACTTCCTCATAATAGTTATACCACAAAATATAGGTAAAAATCAACAAAAGAATGCGAATATATTGAAACTTTAACTGATTTGTGATAGAATATTTTTATATTTGCATCGTTTAAGGAGATGAGCCTACGTGAAACAAATAACAAGCGCAGAAAACTCTGCCGTAAAGCTATTAAAAAAACTCGCCAAAAAAAAGTTCCGTCAGGAATCTGGGCTTTTTATAGTTGAGGGTTTACGCGCCTGCTCTTTGGCAGTAGAATCTCCTTTTGATATTGATTCTTTTTATTTATCAGAAAGCTTTTTATCTGACAACAAAAGCTCAAATGCATTTTGGGAGCAGTTCCCCTGCTCTGTTATGCCGGATAAAATTTTTAATAGTTGTTCAGATACCGAAACCCCTCAGGGAATTCTTTGTACTGCAAAAATTCCTAAGCAGACTTTTGAATTAAACAAAAACTTTTATGTGTATCTTGATAACGTTCGCGACCCCGGAAACATAGGCACGATTATAAGAACAGCCGATGCTTTGGGTTTTGACGGTGTTTTGCTTTCTGAGGGATGTGCAGATTTATATTCACCCAAGGTTGTGCGTTCTACTATGGGTTCGGTTTTTGCACTCGAAATTGTGTGTGATTGCGATGTATCGTTGCTCTCAGATATGAAAAAACAGGGATATAAAATACTTGCAAGCGCTTTAAGTGATAATTGCGAAGATTTGTATAATGCCGAGTGGAATGATAAATTGGTTTTTGTGCTTGGCAACGAGGCTAACGGAATAAGCGATGAAGTGCTTTCTGTTTCTGATATTGCTGTAAAAAGTCCTATGTACGGAAGTGCCGAATCCTTTAACGTAAGTATTGCGGCTGCGCTTTTAATGGGAGAGGCTGCAAGGAGGAAATATGAAAAACGCTAAAATGCAAGTTGCGCTAAACGAGGCTCGATTAGCTGCAAAAGCGGGCGAAGTGCCCATCGGTGCCGCAATTTTTTTAGGTGATAAGTTAATCAGCAGTGCGCATAACGAAACCATCCACCGCAATATGCCAGATGCGCACGCCGAAATGCTTGTAATTAGAAAAGCCTGTGAAATTTTAGGTGACTGGCGACTATCTGACTGCGAGCTTTATGTTACGCTAGAGCCTTGCGCAATGTGCTCTGGAACAATAATGCTCTCAAAAATCAAGCGACTTTATTTTGGTGCATACGATACTCAAAGTGGCGTTTGCGGCGGCAAGATTGATATAACCCACGAAAACCTTTTTGGAAGCAACATTGAGGTTTACGGTGGGATATGTGAAAAAGAATGCTCTGAGCTTATAAGTAAATTTTTTTCTGATGTAAGAAAACAGGATACAAATATATAAAAAGTAAAAACCGCACACGGTAGTGTGCGGTTTTTTTGTCTCTCATAGGTTTAACAAAGACTCACTCTGTTCGCATTCATGTTTTGTTCAGCCAATCAGCCATCGCTTATGCTCGGCTTCTTGGGAACTCCGCGATCTCACCAATTGGTCCGAGTCCCTCCAACTAAAAAGACCAATAAAAAAGACACCTTAGGTGTAAGTAGTGCCGCAGGCACAGGGTTCCCGCAAAGGCAAGCCTTTGTGGGATAAAGGAGGAGCAGTGAAGCAAGTGACTGATTTTTTTGCATAAAAAAATCGGAACAAGCGAAACTTGTTCCGACGTGGCTCCCCAGGTTGGACTACAGGTCACTTTGTTCCCTGCATGCTTCGTTCAACCAATCAGCCTTCGCTAACGCTCGGCTTCTTGGGAACTACGCGATCTCACCATTGGTCCGAGTCCCTCGAACTAAAAAGCCAACAAAAAAACCACCCTACGGGTGGTCTTTTTGTTGGCTCCCCAGGTTGGACTCGAACCAACGACAACGCGATTAACAGTCGCGGGCTCT
>JAFQAG010000212.1 GCA_017416985.1 Clostridia bacterium | reverse complement strand
CTAATGCACGCTCTGCAAGCGCACCATGACCGATTTCACGACGGCCAGGACCTCTTGACGGGCGAGTTTCGCCAACTGAATATGACGGGAAGTTATAGTGATGCATATAACGTTTCTGATCGTCTGTGTCGATACCATCGAGCATCTGAGCATCTCCCATTGCACCTAAGGTTGCAACAGTTAATACCTGAGTCTGACCACGACTGAACATACCTGAACCATGTGTTCTAGGAAGAAGTGCAACTTCTGCTGAAAGCGGACGAATATCTAAGATTCCACGACCGTCAACACGTTTACCTTCGTCTAAAATCCAACGACGAACGATGAATTTCATAAGTTTTTCTACAGCTTCGGTAATTTCTGCACCATTTTCTTCTTCAGTATATTTACCAGCAAAATGCTCGTAAAGACCTTCGTAGAATACTTTCATATTAGCTTCACGAATGTTTTTATCATCTGTATCTAAAGCTACCTTAAGCTTGTCTAATGAATAAGCTTTGATTTCTTCGTACAACTCTTCGTTAACGACATGAGATTCATATGTCATCTTCGGCTTTCCTACTGCTGCTTGAATCTCAGAAATGAAGTCACAGATTTTTTTAATATGCTCATGTGCGAACATAATCGCATTGAACATAGTTTCTTCATCAACCTCTTTAGCACCAGCTTCAATCATTACAACCTTTTCTTTTGTACCTGCAACAGTCAGGTTCATAAGGCTCTTTTCTCTTTGTGCTGTTGTCGGATTTAAAACGAACTCGCCATCAACCAAGCCAACGAATACACCACCGATAGGACCGTTAAACGGAATATCGGAAATAGAAATTGCAGCAGATGTACCAATCATTGCAGCAACCTCAGGAGCATTGTCCTGCTCAACAGAAAGAACAGTATTTACAACACTTACGTCATTTCTTAAATCCTTCGGGAACAAAGGACGGATAGGACGGTCGATAACACGTGATGTTAAAATTGCTTTTTCAGATGGCTTACCCTCACGACGAATAAATCCGCCTGGGATTTTACCTACTGCATAAAGTTTTTCTTCAAAGTCAACGCTCAAAGGGAAAAAGTCAATACCCTCACGTGGCTTTGCTGCCATTGTTGCAGTTGAAAGCACTGCTGTGTCGCCGTAGCGAACCATAACAGCACCGCCAGCAAGCTCTGCATACTTACCTGTTTCAATTACCAGCGGTCTGCCCGCCAGTTCCATTTCGAATGTTCTAAACATAACTACCTCCATTTAAAAAATTAAATCTTCGGCGCTATGGCAAGAGATAAGAAATAAAAAGTAAAAATCTAAACGTTTACTTCTTATCTCTTACTTCTTGCCCTCTCGGCGCCTTCGTTTATTATATAATTTATTATTATATCATAATAACAGACAAAATTCAAGAAGTTTTTTCCTATAATTATATATAAAATAAAGCCTTGAATTATTTATTATTCAAAGCTTTATTTAAACTATTTATTTTTAATTTTTTTGACAACAAAATATATCAAATTAATAAGTGTAAAACCAAATACGCTTGGAATCCAAGCAAAAGGTACTATTATAACAGCATCGCTATGTATAAAGAGGTATAGTTTTTCTACGAAATTGTCAAATCCTGAATACTTAAAACAGCTTAAAAGCGTCTTAATTATGTGGTATAACAATAAAGGCAACCAAACAACAATACTCAAAAATGGCTTTTTAAGTATCCAGAATAAACAAAATATTGCTATTGGTGCTAAAAATGAGAAAAGCATAAAAATATAAATCTCATGCATAATTATCCCTCTTTATCTGTATATCATAATATCTCTTAGTGTGTTCCACGAAAAATCCATAACTATAAAATCGCCAATAACAATCTCATTAACCTGACTTAAAGTTATTTTATTCCGTTCTTTGTTCAGGCAATACACCTGCTGTGCTTTGCTTATTATAAACGATTTTTCTTTTTTTGTTTCGTTACCTACATCTAAAAGAAGTCTGCCAGATTCCGCATCAAAATCAACAACTTTACCAGATACCGTAACACGGTCGCTCGACATTCCGAAGTTTGAGTTATCTGAGCCAAGATTTCCGCTCGATGCCCTGTATAAATGCGAAACAGAAACAACCTCTCCCTTAACGTTTTGCGAGAGCATAAGTGCATCTCCAAGTTTTAACTCTGCTTTTGCATCATCAGCCATTATAAATGAGGTTTTTACGCCATCTTTATAACCGACAATTTTTATTTTCTCGTTACCATCTTTATCTGCAATTTTTGAACTGCTTTCAAAAAAGAACGGTCGTGCAAGTTTTCCATTTCCACCTGCATCCTTTTTCTCGAATACCAAAACGACATCGGCAACCTCGAATTTGTCTTCGTTATAACTCAAAATATTATAAGTACTGCCACCCTTAAAGTATGAACTGTCAGTTGCTATAAATCCGTTCTTTTCATCATCATTATACGGAATTACAAATACCTGCGTATTTTCATCAACGTATGAGTCTGTATCAAACGACATAGTAGAGTTAATGTACTCCATCGCCCAACCACGATAATCTCTGCTTTGCTCTAAAACACCGCCTTCTTGTGCCGTTTTAAGCACCGCTATTTCGCCTTGACGATTAAATTTAGCATAAACAATCTGACGGCTTAAAAGTTCTTTTGGTAAATCATTTTTCCAAAGCTAACTTCTCTACCATTATATTTTAATTTTTGGGCAAGCTTTACTTCATGCCATTCTCCATTTGAATCAAACATTTCTAAAAGCCAGACTGCATCTGCTCCGCTAATCCACATTACGCCGTTTAAAAGCATAAAATCTGAGCCTTGTTCAGACTTAATGTAAGCCACATTTCCAAAACTGTCAAGATATAAAGCTGCACGAAGACCAACTGTTAAATCCTCAGCTTTTCCTGAATCAATTTTATTTTGCAAATATTTGCTTATTTTATAGCTTTTGCCGTTTATAGTTACAGTTTTACAGTCGTCTTCAAAAGAATATTCCCTCACTCTGCCTGTTATTTTCTTAAGTGAAGAACGTATTGTTATTTTGTTATGTTTTGCACGAGAATCTGTTTGTGCTATGCTTATAATTTCTGTCGGCTCAAGGTCTTTTAACGATATTTCCTGATATCCACGCAACACCTTAATATCTGCTGTATTTTCATCGGCAGTTATATATTCTGTCGGTATATATTTATCTGTTATTCTTCCCGTAAGCTCTGAAACACTGCCAACTACCATTGTCTGATAGCTTTCTACAAGCGCAACATCATATTCAGAGTTTTCATCAATATCTAAAAGTGTTACATTGCCAACCTCCGGCTTTAAGTTTTCTTTCTTAAAGTCAGCAGAGCCGCCGTTTAATATAACATTCGTATTTTTAGAAAGAGATACCTCATAGGCTTTATCGTTATGTATATATCTGAAAACATCAAGTCCTTCGGTATCTAAAATGTCTTCTGCCAAAACAACGATAGCATCAGTTTTATCTTCGTTTATGCTATAATGAACAGCTACTTTTTTCTCTGCTGTTTTATCTTCTTTCGCATAAACATCTACATAAAAACCTAGCTTGTCTGCTATATCGGTTTTACCACAGTCCATTGTATATCCATCTAACATAAATTCGTTCTTTAAAAGAGGTTCATCAGCAAAAATTCCCGCATAGTAATTTGCAGTAACTCGCCCTATATAACGATAAATATTATGATATTCGCTAAGCGGAGTTTTATTTTTGTCGATTTCGTATTCGTCATATGTTCCGAATCCTGTTTGTATTAGCAATTTGGTATTTAAGGTATTTGCAATAAGCTTTGCCACTTCCGCACGAGTCAGCGGCTCTTTTCCGTTTTTGCTTATTCCGTCTGTTATTCCGCTTTGTGCCGCATAAAAAAGGTATCCGTTAGGATATCCGCCCTGTCTTTCTGCCAAAAGCTCTGCACCGGTAATACGCACCAAAACCTTTGTCGCCTGCTCTAAGGTTATAGGGTCATTAGGTTTAAAGCTGCCATCGCCGATTCCGCTCATATACCCTAGCGCACACGCCGATGAAATTACACCCACCGCCCAGTTTTGAGGATCGACGTCATTAAACTCAAAGTTTGACGCAGGAACAGATGTAACATTTCTCGCTCTTACTGATAAAGCAGCGAACTCCGCACGGGTAATAGCATTGTCAGGTTTAAATGTGCCGTCATCAAATGCGTTGACTATGCCCAAAGCTCTTAAAAGGTCAATTTCTTTTTTGTAAGGGCTGTCATTGTAATCTTTTAAATCTTCAGGATTTATCTCATATGGCTCTGAAATAGGCTCTGAAATTTCGGTAATTGTAATGTTGTCAACCCAAAAATCTGCGTTGCCAAACCCAAAACCTATACCACCTGATGTCAGCGCCGCCTCATCTCTTAATTTAAGTGCAGGCTCGTTTTCGTTACCGTAATATACCCAGATATTTTTACCAGACACCGAAAATTTTACCGTTACCCATTTTAAATTATCTGCGGCAAAATCCGCTTTTAATACACCTATATTTGTTTTTTCTTCGTTTATTACACGGTCAATTACCATACTTCCGTTTGCAGAATCAATATATATTTCGTATCTGTTTCCGTCAGTACCACGACGTAAATATATAGAAGGCGCAGTTGTACCAGGCTCTTTATAGTCAACCTTCATATCAAACTTAAACTCATAGTCTGAAAACTTTGCAGAGCTGCTATGATAGTCATAGCTTTTTACACAGTATGAATAACCGTTTTCTGTCTGTTCTACTGTGCTTTTATCTTCATAGCTTATCCAGCCTGGCATTGTACCACTTTCAAAATTCTCAGAATATAAAACTCCGTAATTGTCGCTTTCTTCAGCTGATACAGATATAGTGCATATAAAAGAAAGTGCCAGTACTATTGATGCCAAACGCATTAAGATTTTTTTCATTAATCTTCTCTCGCTTTACTTTAAAATTTCATAAATCATTTTTGCAGCCTGTGCACGCGTTGCTGATGCAAATGGATTGAGTTTTCCGTCATCTGTTCCGTTTATAACCCCTGCCGCTCCGAGTGTTTCGACTGCTTTTTGTGCATATACTGATACCGTGTCTTTATCAGAAAACTGCGGTTCTTTAATTGCATTTAAAGAGATTAATTTAATTTCAAGCACTCTATGAAGCATAACCGCCATATCCTGACGGGATATTTCTTTATCGGGATTAAATGTGCCATCTTCGTTTCCTGTTACAACACCCGCCTGCTCTGCCGCAGCTATATAGGTATAATACCAGCTATCAGCTAAAACATCTTTATATGTACACTCAGCTATATCTGTGCTGAATTTAAAGGCATTAATAACAAGCTTTACAAATTCTGCACGGGTTATGCGTCTGTCAGGATAAAATGCTCCATCTTCGTATCCGCTTATTACCGGAGGATTTTGTTTTGATAAAAATGTTACTGCCTCGCTTGCCCAATGCTCATCAGGCAGGTCAGAGTATGTAATTTGCTCTGTTTCTTCTGGTGTCTGCGTTGGCAACGGATCATTAGTTGGTATTGCAGGTGCTAAGTCAGGCACAGAAACCGGCTTTTTACCAACACTTATTCCGCCACCACCTCCACCTCCGCCGCCAACAGGGCGAATTACAGGTAATGATTCTTCAGTTTGCTCTTTTATTGCATCGTCAAATACTTTTAAAAGCTCATCAAAACTATATAATCTGTTTTCGTTAAGAGCCTTATATACGTTTGATGCTTCAGTTGCAGAAAGCTCATCAAGCTCTGACAAATCCATTTTTATTTCTGTTTCGTGTTTTTCAAGCAGTTCTAACATATCTTTATAATTTGTGTGATAAATCTCTGACAGAATAACATTAGGACTAATATCTGTCATAACTGCATTTAAATCATTATAAATATTTGTTTTAAGTCCTTGATAAATTCCGTTTAAGGTTTCTTTTTTTATTTTTTCTTCAGCATCTATATATTTAGAATCCAGCTGATAAAATTCAGGATTATTCGTAATAATCGCATAAAGGCTATCACTGTCAGTTGCAGTTTTCAACAGCGCAAATCCTAAATGAGAGGCAAAAATTTCACCTGTATTTTCGGATGTGAAACCCTCACCTTTGTCAGATAACACCCTTATGCACACACCATTTATAAGTGCATCGTCTTTTAATGCTGCCAGTTTTTCAGTGTTTATTCCAAGTTTGCGTGCGTACCGCACATTTGCGTTATCTAAGATAAGTGTGCGCATTTCTTCTGCATTTGCGGCAAGGTTTAATTTTTCTATAAATAAGTCTAAATTTTCAGATTTTATATGTTCAAACTTCGTTGATACACATTCTGCATCATCACAAGCTGCAAAAACTTTATAATCACCCTCATCTAAAGATAAATTTGAAAATTCCGCTTTAAATGTTCCGTCTTCATCAGGTCTTGCGACTTGCGCAAGATAAACGGCATTTTGTATATAAAATGCTTCTATATCTGATTTTTGAACAAGTAAAGTAATACTTTGCTCTGTATTTGTTTCTATTAAGCCACTTATTTTCACTTTATCATCAGCGCTTTCGGCTTTTAATGATATCGTGGGCATCTCACTGCTATCAGCAGGCATACTTAACCTTTTGGGTTCTGTTCCAACCTCTGCTGAATCTGCCATTGGTTTTAAGGCGTTCCATATATGTATGTAATATTTTGCATCTTCAACATACGGAACTGAAAGTTCTGTATGGTTTGTTATTTTTTCTTCTGAATTATAACCGTTGCTTTTAAATATCTGTTCTGATTGTGCTAACGCACACAAGCCGTCAGAAGAATAACCCGCAACAATTACTGTTGCTTTTATGTCTTCTTCTGAATGCGATACTGTATTTAATGTAACCGTCATTTGTTCTTCTTCAATTTCAAACGCATTTGACAGTATTTCAATTGGTTTAAATCTGTATGCAGATGCAAGGTATAAATTGTCAATCGCTCCGCCTGAAAGGCTTATTGTTCCCGACGATATATCTTCTTCTGCGTTATATGTCAAAATCGGTGTATTTAAGTCAGAATAATAAACTTCTATTTGATTAGCTATGGCAGATATCATAATTGCAGTTTTTACATCATCATAATCTGCCAGTAACAGCTCTGATTTTTTTATTTCTTCATTATCCTTTTTTAATACTATTCCGCCAGTTTCTAAACTGCTGTCAAGTACAACTTCATATCCTGCGCCGAATGAAAAGGTGGGCATATTTTCGCCGTAAGGCTTATAGTCTTTTATCCAATTAAACTTGCATATAAAGTCTTTACATTCACAAAGCTCTAAAATAGCTTCACTTGCATCAAAATAGTGATTTTCGTTTTCTTCTTTTATATTTTCGTTTTCTGATTCATCCTCGTAATCATAAAAACGATAAATTTCTCTGCAGGTTTCTTTTGTTATATCTTCTGCCACAGCTTGCTCTGGTCTTGTTTTTTCAACCTTTAAATTATCAATATAAAACACCGACGCGCTGTTTGCAACAAAATAAAAATTACCGCCTATGGGGGCTGCTCCATATGAATCATCATATGACATTATAGGATTTTCCATATTTTTATAGTATATCTCTACCTTACTTCCTGTAAGAGATATTTTTACAGAAACCCATTTTTCATTATCTTCTACAAGCGGAACAGATGCGGTCATAAGCCACGTTTCATCACCGTCAACCATTTTTTGAAAGCCTATTTCTTCAGAGCCTTCTTTGTTATACAAATATAAATGGTAATAGCAGTTATCGCTTGCTCTAAAGCGCATTGTCGGCCATGTGTTTCCAAACTGACCGTTTGCATCACGATAATCCATATACATATCAAACGAATATGAATAGTTGCGCAGACCCGACATTATTTCTTTTTGGAAATAATCACCTGTGCCCACGCTGTATGCTATATTTTCGTTATCTTCTTCTATAAAAACTACTTCTCCGCTATCGTTACTCCATGCAGACTCATTTTTTTCTTCAAAGTCGTCAAAGAATAAAATGTTATCGTTTACATCTGTTTCTGCAAATACAGGAAAAATCTGAAATGCTAATATGCACGATAATAATATACAAATTTTCCTCACGTAAATCCCCCATTTTAATATTTTGTAAATTTGGTCTGTTTGCGTTAAAATCCCAAAACAATTCTAACACAAAAAGCTCAAATACATCAAAAAAATACTCATATATCTATTGTACAATAAAATACAAAATTAGTCAATTTCAAATGGTATATTATAGGTTAAAAAGTATATTTACACAAAAAAGCAACAAACCAAACGGTTTGTTGCTTTTTAATTATACCCATTTTGCGCTTCCTGACATGAGCGAAACATTTTCTAACGATACACTTAAAAGTCCTCTTTCAACCTCGAATGGCTTCTCTGTTCCGTCTTCAAGTTCTATCCTGCAACGACACGGCTTTACCGAAGTTACAAAAGGAGTATGATTTGCTAACACCGCAAGATCACCCTCTGCACCACGAAGAGATACTTTTACTATATCTCCTTCAAACAAATTACCGTCAGGTGTTGAAATAACAAATTTAAATGTTTTCATCATACCACCTTTTTCGCCTTTTCAACTGCTTCATCAATAGTGCCAACAAACAAAAATGCGGATTCAGGCAAGTCATCGTGTTTGCCCTCGATAATTTCTTTAAAGCCTCTTATCGTTTCAGAAAGCGGAACATACACACCGGGAATACCAATAAATTTTTCAGATACGTGGAACGGCTGTGATAAAAATCTTTGAATTTTTCTTGCTCTTTGAACAAGCAGCTTATCTTCATCAGAAAGCTCATCCATACCCATAATCGCTATAATATCCATAAGTTCCTGATATCTTTGAAGTATTCTCTGAACCTCACGTGCAACACTATAATGCTCCTCGCCTAAAATATCAGCAGAAAGAATACGGCTGGTTGATTCAAGCGGGTCAACTGCAGGATATATACCCTGAGATGCAATTGTTCTTGAAAGAACGGTTGTAGCATCTAAGTGAGCAAATGTAGTTGCTGGTGCCGGGTCAGTAAGGTCATCTGCCGGAACATATACCGCCTGAATAGATGTAATTGAACCTTTTTTAGTTGACGTGATTCGCTCTTGAAGCATACCCATTTCGTTTGCCAATGTCGGCTGATAGCCAACAGCTGACGGCATTCTTCCTAACAGAGCCGAAACCTCTGAGCCTGCCTGAGTAAATCTGAAAATATTATCAATGAACAAGAGCACATCCTGCCCTTCTTCTTCACGGAAATATTCTGCCATGGTAAGACCCGAAAGGCCAACTCTCATTCTCGCTCCCGGTGGTTCGTTCATCTGACCATACACTAATGTTGTGTTAGATAAAACACCGGATTCCATCATTTCGTTATAAAGGTCATTACCTTCTCT
>JAFQAG010000211.1 GCA_017416985.1 Clostridia bacterium | reverse complement strand
TTCGCGTTACAGTTTAAATGAACTTTCTGCACTGTTAATGAAATGCGCACAGACTGATTCTTACTTAAAATCAAATTCGATGGATAACAACACTCTATTAGAGCTTTTGCTTGTCGAAAGTGCGCAATAAAAAGGTAAAATCGATTTCATAAAAAGTTCATAATTTATTTCTTGACAATTCATAAAAAAGGTATTATTATAGTGTTAGCACTCAACAGCGACGAGTGCTAACAATGAGGTGATTAAAATGGATATGGGAGAAAGAAAACGCCAAATTCTCCATTCGGTCATCAATGAGTATATAGCAAGTGCCGAGCCTGTTGGTTCAAGACATATTGCCAAAAATCTGGAGTTGGGGTTATCTAGCGCCACCATTCGTAACGAAATGGCAGATTTGGAGGAAATGGGTTACTTAGAGCAACCGCATACCTCAGCGGGCAGAGTACCGTCAGATAAGGGTTATCGCTTTTATGTTAACGAGCTTATGAGTGATTATCAGCTCAGCTTAAAAGAGTTGGATATGCTCAAAACGATGATGAAATTTCAGATTGGTCAGATTGATAAGGTGATGAAAAGTGCCGCAGATTTTCTGTCGCAGTTTACACACTACACAGCATTTATGACCTCGCCCGAGATGAAGCAGGGTGCAATAAAAACAGTTGAGCTTGTGCCGATTGATGCAACATCTATGCTGATAATTTTAGTGACTAACGAAGGGGTTATGAAAAATAAACGTGTTATAATTCCGCAAAATGTCGATACTGACTTTATACATCGTTTTTCAAACCTTTTAAAAGAAAAATTATCAGGTCTTACTCTTGAAGAAATTAATGTAGTTAAGATTCAAGAGATAAAAGAGGCAATGCAAAGCCATTTCGAAATGTTGTTTCCTGTACTTGACTTTATCACAGACATCATTGAAGATGTAAGAAAAGAAACCGATGTTTATGTTAGCGGAACAACTAATATATTTGATTATCCTGAATATAAAGACTTAGGAAAAGCAAGAGAATTTCTTGAGTTTTTAGATGATAAACAATCAGTAACCAAGGCGCTTGAAGAACCATATAATGAAAAAATGCAAAATAATGATTCTCAAAAGAGCAGAGTCCGCATTACAATAGGTAAAGAAAACGGATTAAATGTAATGCAGTCATCAAGTGTTGTTACCGCAAATTATTATATGGGTGACAGAGTAATGGGTAAGGTCGGAATTATAGGACCTACCAGAATGGATTATTCAAAAGCGGTAGCCAAAATCGAACGAATTTCAAACTATTTAAACAGAGTTTTAAGTGAGTTATATTACGACGACAACAAGGAGTGAAAACGCTGTGAGTAAAGAAAATAAAACAGCATTAAATAACGAAGAAGAAAGCATTAAGGAAGAACAGCCGGTGGCAGAAGAAACCGCAGAAGAAACAGAAGCGGTCGATGAATTTAAACAAAAATACGACGAGCTTTATGATAAATATCTGCGTATGCTTGCTGAGTATGATAATTTTAAGAAAAGAACGCAAAAAGAAAAAGATGAGCTTTACAGCTTTGCCGTTTCTGATACATTAGAAAAGCTGCTTCCTGTTTTAGATAATTTAGAAAGAGCAGCAGAAGCAGCGGCTGAAAAAAGTCCGCTCGCTGACGGAGTTAAAATGGTATTAAAACAGTTTGGCGAAACTCTCGAAAAAATGAACGTAACTCCAATCGAGGCTGTTGGTAAAGAATTTGACCCGAATATTCATAATGCAGTTATGCACGTTGAAGATGAAAAAGTAGGTACAAACACAGTAGTAGAAGAGTTCCAGAAAGGCTATAAATATAAAGAAAAAGTTATCAGACATTCAATGGTTAAGGTAGCAAATTAAACTGCCTGAATCATTTATATATATTCATTTAAATTAAACTTGTTTCACATATTTAGGAGGAATTATCATGGCAAAAACAATTGGTATTGACTTAGGTACAACAAATTCATGCGTAGCAGTAATGGAAGGCGGCGAAGCTACCGTTATTCCTAATGCTGAAGGCGGAAGAACAACTCCTTCTGTCGTTGCATTTACAAAAGATGGCGAAAGACTTGTTGGTCAGGTTGCAAAGCGTCAGGCTATTACAAATCCTGATAACACCATTATTTCAATCAAAAGATTAATGGGAACAAACCAGAAAGTTAAAGCTGGCGGTAAAGAGTTTTCTCCGCAGGAAATTTCTGCAATGATTCTTCAGAAGCTTAAAATGGATGCAGAAGCATACTTAGGTGAGCCTGTAACTCACGCAGTTATCACAGTTCCTGCATATTTTAACGACTCTCAGCGTCAGGCAACCAAAGACGCAGGTAAAATCGCAGGCTTAGAGGTTCAGAGAATTATCAACGAGCCGACAGCAGCATCACTTGCTTATGGTATGGATAAAGACGGCGACCAGAAAATTATGGTTTATGACCTCGGTGGTGGTACTTTCGACGTATCTATCTTAGAGCTTGGCGATGGTATTTTTGAAGTTTTAGCAACCTGCGGTAACAACCGTCTTGGTGGTGATGACTTCGACGAAAGAATCATAAACTATTTAGCTGATGAATTCAAAAAAGAAAACGGCATCGACTTAAAAGCTGATAAAATGGCTCTTCAGCGTTTAAAAGAAGCTGCAGAAAAAGCTAAAATTGAGCTTTCTGGTGTAACAACAAGTAACATCAACCTGCCGTTTATCACAGCAGATGCATCAGGTCCAAAGCATCTTGATATGACATTAACCCGTGCAAAATTTGACGAGCTTACTTCTGATTTGGTAGAGGCTACTATGGAGCCGACCAGAAAAGCACTCTCAGATGCTGGTCTTTCTGCAGGAGATATTGATAAAGTTTTATTAGTTGGTGGTTCTTCAAGAATCCCTGCTGTTCAGGAAGCTGTTAAAAAGATTACCGGCAAAGAGCCGCACAAGGGCATTAACCCTGACGAATGCGTAGCATCTGGTGCAGCAATTCAGGCTGGTGTTTTAGCTGGTGATGTAAGTGGTATCGTTCTTTTAGACGTAACTCCGCTTTCGCTCGGTCTTGAAACCTTAGGTGGAGTATTTACAAAACTCATCGAAAGAAACACAACCATTCCTGCTAAAAAATCTCAGGTATTCTCAACAGCAGCAGATGGTCAGACAAGTGTTGAAATTCATGTTCTTCAGGGCGAACGTGAAATGGCTGCCTATAACAAAACTCTCGGTAAGTTCCACTTAGACGGCATTCCGTCTGCTCCTCGTGGAGTTCCGCAAATCGAGGTAACCTTTGATATCGACGCAAACGGTATTGTTCACGTTTCTGCTAAAGATTTAGGAACGGGCAATGAGCAGAAAATTACAATTACTGCAAATACTAACCTTTCTGATGATGAAATCGATAAGGCTGTAAAAGAAGCAGAAAAATTTGCAGAAGAAGATAAAAAGAAAAAAGAAGAGGTTGAAATTCGTAACAATGCCGATTCTTTGGTATATCAGAGCGAAAAATCATTAAATGATTTAGGTGATAAGATTGATGCGACTGATAAATCAGCAATTGAAGCAGAAATTGAAAAGGTAAAAGAAGCATTAAAAGGCACAGACAACGATAAAATTAAAGCGGCAAGCGAAGAGCTTTCTAAAAAGTTCTACGAGGTTAGTGCCAAAATCTATCAGCAGGCTGCTCCTGGTCAGGATCCGTCAGCAGCAGGTGCTCCGGGTGCAGACACAGCAACCGGTGGCGCAGATGATAATGTTGTTGATACTGATTACGAGGTTGTTGACTAATAAAATTTAAAGCGGGGTTCCCGGCTACTATTGCAACCCACAGCGGCAAGTCTGCTGTGGGCTTGCGTTGTTCGGGGATTTAAAGGGTGATTTTAATGGCAGAAAAAAGAGATTATTACGAGGTGCTGGGTGTAAATAAAGGCGCAAGCGATGATGAAATAAAAAAATCTTATCGCAAAATGGCAAAAAAGTATCATCCAGACCTTAATCCTGACAATAAAGAGGCAGAGGCAAAGTTTAAAGAGGTTAACGAGGCATTTCAGGTGCTTTCTGATAAAGAAAAACGTGCAAGATATGACCAGTTCGGCCATGCAGGAGTTGACCCTAATTTCGGTGCAGGTCAAGGCGGCGGCTTTGGCGGCTTCGATGGTGGCTTTGACTTTGGTGATATATTTGGTGATATTTTCGGCGGCTTTGGTGGTCGTTCGCAATCACGCAGAAATGCGCCTAAGCCCGGTCGTGATATAGGTGAAGAGGTTGTAATAACCTTTGAAGAGGCAGCTTTTGGTTGCGAAAAAGAAATCAGCTTATACCGCACCGAATACTGTCCTGACTGTGATGGCAGCGGTGCTAAAGCAGGCAGCGAGGTTACAACCTGTACACACTGTGGCGGTAGCGGTCAGGTTCGTACTGTTCAGCGCACAGTTTTGGGTAGTATGCAGACAGTAACTACTTGTCCTACTTGTTCAGGTAAGGGTAAAATCATAAAAGAACCCTGCCAAAAATGTGCAGGAAAGGGCAAGGTAAGAAAATCACGCAAAATTAAAGTTAAAATTCCTGCCGGAATTGATAATGGTCAGAGCATTTCGCTGCATGGCCAGGGTGATGTGGGCGATAAAGGAGCACCAAACGGTGATTTGTTTGTAACCGTAAGGGTTAAACCTCACGAAATTTTTCAACGCAGCAGATTCGATGTTCAATGCGAGGTTCCTATAACATTCGTTCAGGCGGCATTGGGTGCAGAGCTTGAAGTTCCTACACTTGACGGTAAGGTGAAATATAAAATCCCAGAAGGTACCCAAAGTGGAACTGTATTTCGCTTAAAAGGTAAGGGAATACCTGTTCTTCAAAGAAATGGACGAGGTGACCAGTATGTTAAGGTTAACATCGAGGTTCCTAAAAATCTATCGTCTAAGCAAAAATCTATTTTGCGTGAGTTTGAAGAAACTGACAAGGGCGGCAACTACACCAAACAAAAAAGCTTTTTCGAAAAAATGCGCAACTTTAAAAATGATGATTAATTTATTGCTTTAAAACGCATAATATGACAGAAGGAGAGTGCGTAGGATGAGTGAACTTGCATACGAAACAAAAAATGGCTGGAAAGTTGCAGATGATGCAAAGAAAAAAGAAATATTTGACTTTTGTGATGATTATATAAACTATTTAAACGTTGGTAAAACTGAGCGTCTGGCATGCAGTGAGGCAGTCAGAAGAGCAAAAGAGGCAGGCTTTTGTGATATAAAAGAAATAAAGACCTTAAAAGCCGGCGATAAGGTATATATGGTTAACCGTGACAAGAGTGTCTATCTTGCAGTTATCGGTGAAGAAGATATTTTAAACGGAATTAATTTTGTAATTGCACATATTGATTCTCCTCGTATGGATTTAAAGCAAAATCCGCTTTACGAGGACTGCGATATGACACTTTTTAAAACGCATTATTATGGCGGAATTAAAAAGTATCAATGGACAGCTGTGCCTTTAGCACTTGCAGGCGTTATATATACAGCTGATGGCAAAAAGGTAGATGTTCGCATAGGTGATAAACCAGGCGACCCGGTATTTTGTGTAACAGACCTTCTTCCGCATCTGGCTGATAACCAAATGCAGAAAAAAGCTCCGAAAATTATTGAGGGCGAAAACCTTAATATTTTAATTGGCTCAATGCCTGATAACGATAGTGAAAAAGATGCATTTAAAACAGCCATGCTTAAGCTGTTAAATGAAAAATACGGCATATGCGAAGAAGATTTTATAAGTGCCGAGCTTGAGGCATATCCTGCTGCACCAGCTTGTGATGTAGGCTTTGACAGAAGTATGGTTGGCGGCTACGGACAAGACGACAGAGTTTGTGCCTATACTGCATTAAGAGCAATCTTAGAGATTAAGTCGTGCAAAAAAACTGCTGTTTGTGTTTTGGTAGATAAAGAAGAAATCGGCAGCATGGGCAATACAGGTATGCGTTCAGCATTTTTTGAATTTGTAACAGCTACTTTAATTGAAAAAGCTAAAGGAACATATAACGAACTGATGCTAAAAACTGTTTTCAGAAACTCTGAATGTCTGTCATCAGATGTAAATGCGGCAGTTGACCCAACATATCCTGAGGTTAACGAAAAACGAAACGCATCATTTTTAGGACATGGTATAGTAATAACAAAATATACCGGCTCAAGAGGAAAAGCTGGTACATCAGATGCAAACGCAGAGTTTGTATACAAGGTTCGCAAGCTGTTTAACGATAATGATATTATCTGGCAGAGCAGCGAACTTGGCAAGGTAGATGAAGGCGGCGGCGGAACGATTGCGCAATACGTTGCTAATCTCGATATGGAGGTTATCGACTGTGGCGTAGCGCTTCTTTCAATGCACGCACCTTTTGAAATCGCATCGAAGCACGATATTTATATGGCGTATAAAGCTTATCTTGCATTTTATAATTAATTTATAAATAAAAAAAGACAATTTTCTTTGTTGAAAGTTGTCTTTTTTGTTGTAATGGTGTATAATTGGCATATAAAGGATTTAATTTTATAAAATTCTTTAAAATTGTTAAATAATGCTTAGAAGTTATTACAAAGGAGATACATAAATGAATAAAGGCAACGTTAAAGCACTACTTCCGATAGGAGTATTTTTAGTTTTATATTTAGGCTTAGGAATTATGTTTGAGTATGTTTTAAAAATCCCTATGGGATTTTATAACATACCGATAGTTGTGGCATTTTTAGTGGCACTTTTAGTAGCATGTCTTCAAAACAGAAAGTTAAATTTAGATAAAAAACTTGAAATTATGGGGCGTGGAGTAGGAGATAAAAATATCTTCACTATGATACTTATATTTTTAGAGGCAGGCATTTTTGTTGGCGTTGTTGGAAGAGAAAGCGCAGAAAGTGTAGCATATTTTATGTTGTCGATAATCCCTGCACAATATGCTGTTATGGTACTTTTTGTAGTTGGTTGCTTTGTGTCTCTTGCAATGGGAACATCGGTAGGCACAATAACCCTTTTAACACCGATTGCAGTTGCGGTTTCAAAGGCATCTGGCTTTAACATGTCACTTTGTGTAGCAACGGTAATTGGTGGCTCAATGTTTGGTGATAATCTGTCGTTTATTTCAGATACAACTATTGCCGCATGCAACGGACAGGGCTGCAGGATGAAAGATAAGTTTAAAGAAAACTTTTTTATAGCTCTGCCTGCAGCATTAGTATCATTGATTATAATAATGATTATGTCATTTAATACCGATATTGACGGTGCTGTTTTAAATGATTATAATCTTGTTCAAGTAATTCCTTACATACTGGTTTTAATTGGAGGAATTTTAGGAGTAAATGTTTTTGTAGTCCTTTTAATAGGTATTATATCCGGCTCGGTTATAATGCTTTTGACAGGAAGTACAGAGTTTACAGCACTTCTTTCAAATATGGGTGCAGGTGCCTCGGGGATGTTTGAAACAATCATAGTTACCATTTTGGTTTCTGCAATCTGCGCGCTTATTCGTGAATACGGCGGTTTTGATGCATTGCTTGCAGGAATTAAAAAGATTTTTCGTGGTAAAAAAGCAGGTCAGGTTGGTATGGGTGTTTTAGTCGGAGTTTTAGATATCGCTACTGCAAACAATACTGTGGCAATTGTTATGGCAAATCCTATTGCTAATGAAATAGCAAAGGATTATGGCATTT
>JAFQAG010000210.1 GCA_017416985.1 Clostridia bacterium | reverse complement strand
TTACACCGGGTAGCTTTGATGATATTAATGTAGGCGATAGATTCTTCTATACAGCTACACTTTGTGATTGTAATTCTATACTTATAATAAAATAAAAAATAAATTATAAATTTTAGGGGGCGTTTTTATGTTAAAGAAATATTTTTCTATTATTCTTACAATTGGTATGCTTCTCTCTATGATGGTTGTAATGCCTGTTGGGGCAACAACAGACAAGGTAATTTATTATGAAGAAAACTTTGATGCCTATGATTTGGGCGGTGCGACCAGTGTTACTGTAAATACTTGGGATAAAACAAATGATAAAGTCGCAGAAACAGAATTGAAAACGGCTGATGGAAACAAAGCGCTGACAGACAGCATTACAATTACCAGAGCTATAAATGATGGTACTAAAAACGTAAATTATGGCGTAGCACAGAAATACTGGAGCTATAAGGTTGAAAATATGAATGGTGCTGATGGTGAGAAATCTCAGGTACTGCGTATTGTTTCAGATGTTCTTTCGGGAACAAAATATGATGTATATAGTGCAGGCGGTTCTGCAAGTACCTCATCAACAAACTGTACATATTGGATTCCTAATAAATCGGCAGCTACAAATGCTAAACGTTTCTATGTTTACAAATCTGATTTTACATCAGGTAATGGTTACTCTATGCCTGACAGATATGTTCACGAACCAAATTTAATTACAGGTGGTTCAAGCCTTAAAACAACCTCTTGGGTTACCACTTCTTTGATTCCTTGGGGAAGCGGCTCAAAAACCATTGCTAACGGAACATGGTATGAATGGACATACATCTTAGACCAACAGACACATACGGCATATACATTAATTGATGGAGTATTAGTCGGAACTCGTGCGTTGGGAGAAAATATTTCTTATCCGTCAAACCTTTTGTTAGCACCGAATGGTCCTACCGAGAAAGTTGGCGGCTCTGCTAAAGCGATGAGCATTGATAATGTAGTAGCCTACGGAACAGATGGTACAGGCGATTTGGCAGTAGCTGCAATTGCTCCTGCTACATTAACCGATAAGCTTGTTTTAGAGTTTAACTATCCTGTTGATACAGCAAATATAGCAGTTAAGTATAATGGTGCAGCAGCAACAGTTACATATGCAGGCGACGATAAATACGTTGTAGACCTTGGCGCACTTAGTGCAGCAACCAAATATGATATTAGCGTAACTGCAACAGATATGTTCGGAAGACAGATTACGGATAAGGCTGTATCTTTCACAACACCGGCAAATGAAATTGTTTGGAGAAAAGCAGACTTTGAAAATGATAACGGTGACTTCAGAACAGTAGCAGCAACAGGTTATGGAATAGAAAGAACAGCTACCGTTGATGAAAGCGGCGCAGCAACAACTGCTATGAAGATGTACAGAATTCCGAATACAAGCAATGTAACTGGCACATTCGAACTAGACTTTGTTAATTTTAATCCAACTCAGAAAACAATGGTTTATGAAGCAAATGTAAGATTCGGTGATGAATACGGATACAATCCTATGGAACAGATTTATTTTTACGGAAAAGGCTTTAAATGTGAACTTAAAGATGATGACGAAGACGGTATCAGCGTTTGGTCGTTAACTCTTGACGGTAAGCCTGTAAATGCAGAGGTAGGCGAATGGATGAAGCTTAAAGCTGTAGTTACATTTAGTGGATATGCTGCAAGTAATCCGTATACAGTCGATGTATTTGTTAATGAGCAATTCGTTGCGAGCTGGCGCAAAGCATTGGGCACCGGAGGCGTTCTGTCAGGTAATGAGGATGCTAAATGGCATGCACCATATGCAGCATCAGGCAATGCATCGGTATGGGTTGATGACATAAAGGTATATACAGTAGGCGAGCAAGCTTCTTTAGCAACAGCTGTTAACACTCCTGCTGATGCAAACGGCTTATTCTTTAAAACAAATCTGCCGCTTTATACTGCATCTGCATTAAAAGCAGACGGAACTGCTATTGAAACTTATTCAGCAATTAACTTTACAGCAAGTTCAGTTTCAAATGCAAAAATTAATGACAATGCTGCAACGGTTAAAGCTGTTAAGGCGGTTAACGGCGGATACCTTATTGAATTTAACGAAACAGTAAAAGCAGGCGATGTTGTAAATGCAACTGTTAATTTAAAAGATATTGCAGGTAACACTTCTGATGCAGTTGTTCTTTCTGCGAATGTTACAGAATGTGGTATTACAAAAGCAGAGCTTGATAATAACACCGTAAAATTGACAAGTAGTTATTTTGCAAAACAGCCGGCTATTAAAATCAGTGCTACATATAAAAACGACAGCAAAGCAATGAGCGCAGTAAGCGATGTAAGCGATATTAATATAAGAAATGGCGTAAGCTATTATAACAGCGAGATTGAAATTGGCGAAGATGAATACGTAAGATATTTCTTCTGGGATAGCGTTGAAGGTCTCAAACCTCTTACAAAATAAGCACAATGGGTGCGTCTGTCGGCGGCAACTGCCGCCGCCGGCGGATAATAAGGAATATTTCCGTATCGGCAGATTAGTTGTCACGTAGAAAAGGAGAATAAATTATGATAAAAAAACTTTTAGCTTTTGCGTTATCAGTTGCAATGATAATGTCAATTACAGCATTGCCTGTTGCATTTGCAGAAGAATCTTCGGGTAAGGTAGTTTATTACGAAGAAAATTTTGATGCTTATGATTTAGGCGATGCAGATAGTGTTACAGTTAATGCATGGGATAGCGAACTAGATAGCGAAACTAAAACAGAACTTTTAACAGCAGATGGTAAAAAGCTTTCTGGGAGTATCAGCATATCCAGAAATAATCAGGCAAATGCTGGTCACAAAATATGGAGCTATAGTGTGGCTAACATAACAGATAAAGAGGGCAATCCGACACAAGCATTCCGTGCCAGCTCAGTTGTTGCGCCCGACACCACAGTTACAACTGTAGGAGGCTCTGCAAGTGCATCCTCAACCAACTGCACATATTGGACACCGGTAGGTACATCAGATAGCAATATGCGTTTTTACGTTTATAAAGTTGATTTTATGGCAGGTGGAGATGGCTTCTCAATGCCATCTACATATGGTCACGAGCCTAACAATATCAGCGGTGCATCAGGCCTTAAGCCTACATATTTAAGAGGTGCTACATTCTATCCGTTTAACTCGAGCAGTGTTACAACTACTGTATCAAACGGCAGCTGGTATGAATGGAAATATATTTTAGATACACAGGAAAACAAGGCATATGGATATTTGGACGGAGCGCTTGTTCAGGAGGTTGCATTAACAAATGCCACATTCCCTGAAAATCTGCTTGCGGCTCCTAACGGTCCTTCAGAAAAAGTTGGAGGAAGTGCAAAGGCGATTACTTTTGATAATATTTTAGCATATGGCGCAAAGGGAGTTTCAGTTACTACCTTCCCGGCAAATGGAGCAGAAGTTAAGCCGAGAAGCACAGTTACCGTAACTCTCACACAAGGAGCACCGCTTGTAGAAGGTGCTTTAGACAGTATAAAGCTTTTAGATGCAGATGGTACAGAGGTTACTCTTGCAGGTCGTGATTATAACAGCACAACAGGTGTATATACACTTTCTTTAGAACAGCCGATGGCAGAATTTTCGTCATATACTTTAGATTTATCCGGACTTGTTTATGAATTTGGTATTCCGGTTGTAAGCGAAAATGTAAGCTTTGTAACTTCGGGTGAGGGCAATTTCCTTTTAGATCAGGAAAATGTTACATTTTCTAAGGTTAATCTGTTATCAGAAGGTGGAGCAACTGAAATTACTGCATTACAAAGCGGTTTAATTACCTGCAATATTAATGCGGTAAACGAAACAACTGCCACTTTAAACGCTGTAGCAATTGCCGTTTTAAAGAAAGATGGTCAGGTTGAAATGATTTCGTATCAGGATAAATCTATGGCTGAAGCAGAAACCTTTACATTTAAGGTAGGCTTTAATGTTCCTGAAGAAGAAACCGACAAATATAGCATAGAAGTTTTTGTGTGGAAAGATTTGTCAGGCAGTGAAACCTATTCTGACAAGATCGTTTTTAACAGTCAGGGAGTGGCTACAATAGCAAAAGCAGAACAGTAATCGGAGGTGCGCTATGAAAAAAATGATGCACAGGAAATCGGGCATAAGCCTGACTGCACTTCGCAGCCTTTCATGCCTGCTTCTTACATTTTGCACCTTGATTTCATTTGTACCTGTGTTTGCGACAGAAAATGCGAACAGTAACTATGTTACTGTTCGCAATGAAGATTTTGAATCTTGGAACACAGGTGCGATTTGTGCAGGTACTGTATATTATCCCACAGAAGTAGAAAACGAGGAACAAGCTGCACTTAAAGGTATGGGTGTTAAGGCAAAAAATTCAGAAGCATACATCCGTCAGGCAGCGAACGAAGCGGGACAGGGCGGCGTAAGCGCAACTGTAAGCAAGGATGCAGAGGCTAATCTTGTAACCGTAACAGGTAAAGATGGCAAGCCCACGCAGGCTTTTCAGATTTACAAGCCAGCGGAGGTAGAGTTAAAAACCAATACATATTTTACCCTTTATCCAACCTCCGTTTCACTTAATACAACAGAGCTTATTTATTCTGTTGATATTAAAAACGGCGGAAAATGCGGCAAAGAGGGTGACCCTGGCTATGTTTTAGGTGTGAATAACCGATTTAAATCACTAAGCTTTGGTCCGGTTACACTTGATTTCGAGTCAAAGCAGCTTATATTTTCAACAAGCGGAGTTGCAGTTCCTGCCGTAGAAACCGCAGAATCATTAGGCTTTTATTTGCCTGATTCGGGCGAATGGTTTAATGTGAGCATACGCATAGACACAATAAATAATATGATTTACGTGAGCATAAACGGTAAAGAGCTTGGTTCAAGATATTACGGCGGACTTTTCTATTCATTGAGCACTAATAATACCAGATGGTATGTTACAGCAAGCGGAACAGAAGAAAGTGTTGTTTATTTTGACAATCTTTCTGTTAAAATGATAGATATTCCGTCAGATGAGTTAACAAGACTGCAGAATGCGCGTGCATTTAAAAAGCTTGGCAATTCGCTTGTTATGTGCGCGGGCAGTAATAAATATTATTATGGCGAAGAGGTTGGCTATATAGATGTAAATGATATAACTGTAATGCCTAAATATGCATCTGACGGCAAGGTTGCTGTGCCTGTGCGCTTTGTGGCAGAAAAATACGGTTATTCGGTAGCATTTAAAGACGGTGTTACAACCTTAGAAAGACCAGACAGAAGCATAAAGCTTACGTCAGGCGTAAAAAGTGCAGATATTAATGGCGAAGCTACAGCCCTTTCGTTAGAGCCATATATTGAAGGCGGAAGACAGATGCTTTCGGTAAGTGATATGGCAATGCTTACAGAGCAGTTTTTATACGAAGAAGCAACAGGTTTAATAACGCTCTGTCCGTCGCAAGAGAATTTATTAAGTCCCTCAATTGCAGCTGATGCGTTGTCTCTTTCAACAATATTAAACTTGTTCCCAGAGGCAGCAATGGGTTTTGAGGTGGAAAATAAGTGGTTCTCGGATGAAGACCCGGTTCAAAGATTCGGTGAAGAGCATAAATCCAGAATGACAATTTTAAAGGAAACCTGGAAAGGTATAACCAGTTTAGAAAAACTGCGTTATGGCGGTGTAAGCCTGTCTAATAAGTATGTAAAAAGTGGCAGATATTCAGGCAGATGGGCAGACCATCATTTCTGGCCAACAATAATGACAGAAAGTGTTCCTGCTGACTGGACTGCTTATAACACACTTTCGTTTTGGATTTACTCTGAAGAGCCGACGGGTGAAACCATCACGGTTGCAGCACTTTCTAACATAGAAAAAGAAATGGAATACGGAGATTATTCAGCAAACTCACTTTACAGCCAGATTGAAATTGATTTTACAGGTTGGAAAAAGTTTGAGTTGCCGCTTGAAACTTTCCAAAAAATAGGTAATCCACAAGGCTTTGGTAAGGTAGAGGGCTTGTATTTCTACACAAAGGCTCTTCATCATGACCCCAATCCTTATACCGTTATATATCTTGACGATATAAAGCTTGAAAAGAAAAGTGACGATGAGGCAAAGGCGATTGCAGATGCCGAATTGGAAAAATTGGCGGCTAAGGAAGCAGAAAAAAATGCACCTAAGGATTATATAGTAGATGCGCCGGAGGAATATGCTGATATACCGTTGCATGACTATCTGCCGTTTTTGGAATACAAAAAACAAATTTCTTTAGGCAATGATACAAATGGTTCATATGCTGCTAAAGCAAAGGCAATCCTTACCAAATGGGGCATAAACGAGGATAAATATCAATACTCTGATTTGGTGGTAAACAAAAAGGTAAGGGGTTATCAGGACGAAATCTTACCTTTTGAGTATGTTGACTTCAACCATAATTATCCCGAAATTCAGCATCAGCTTAAAGAGGGAGAGTTAGTAAAAGAACAGCCATATCATAGATTAGAAAGAGCGGTATATGGTTATTATCCCAGATATTTTGCAGGGCATGTATATACTCACAATGGATATTCTTATGTAGAGTATGACTATACCACTGTTCAGGTTGTTCACGAGGACGGCACATGGTATAAACACGACATAATGGCTCAGTTAGATGAATATATATCGGAGCTTTACGGAGATATACCATACTGGGCAAGAGCATATTCCGGCAGACGTATGCGCTTTGATGCAGACGGCGATGCGTATAGAATTATACAGATTCAATCGGTAGAAACTCCTGCTCCATTTGAAAGACTCACCCTTTTGGCACACTCCAGAGATAATTTAAAAACATGGGATTTTTATAAGCTGTCAAAGGGATTTTGTGAATTTGAGTCGATTGGAGTACATAACAAGGAGGATGCAGAAGCACGTCCGCCCGTTATTATAGGTAACGACGACTGGCTTAATAACTCTGTTGACCTTTCCGGTGTAATTATAGTACCTGAAAAGAATGCAGATGGCACGCTTACAGTACCGGAAGGTGTTAAATTTACCGACAGAGGAATATCACCTCTTATGACCGGTGCTCCTTCACCTTGTGTTACGGTGGGCAATAAGGTATTTATTGCAAACTCTACACTTATGACACAGGAGGAGGCAGCAACCGTTATTCCGGACGGACATCCGATTTTGGATTTCCCTTCATACAGAGATGATGGCGGAAATTTGTTGTATTTAAAGAATGGTGTGCCTGCATTTTGTACTGTATATGATTTAGAAACGAAAACACTCAGCGAGCCTGTTTATGTGGCATCGGGTGGTAAAAGCTCAAATGACGCACACAACTGGAGTTGTATTCAGGTAGATGGAGAAGGGTATCTTCATATGTTTGCTATAGGGCATCATGCTCCGTTCATTCACGCAAAGAGTAAAAAACCTGCCGATGCGTCGGAGTGGGATATTCAAATGGTGTCTGACTGGTATTCATATAATACGCTTGATATAATGCCTGATAACTCGATTGTTACCACGGGTAGAAACTCGCAGCGTGGATATCAGTTTGACCTGACAATGACCAAAATGACACCTGACGGAACCTGGCAAAAAGACAGAGAGGTTGTTTCGCTGTGGAGGTCATACTATCATCAGTGGAAACATCAGACAGATGTTGACCCAGATACCGGAAGAATATATCTTTCTTATATTCCGGAGACAAACCAAATGCATCTTTTTGGCGACGCATGGTATTCGTGGGCGTTTATAGAGCCTGACCAATGTATTATATCGGTTAATGAAATTACCGGTATGCCATCTATGACGCAATATGCAAATACAGGTTCTAAACAACCGGGCGAAAGAGTTATTCTGGTTTCTGATGACTATGGTGAAAATTGGCGTTTTGCCATAACAGAGGATTTTATAAAAAAAGAAGAGTAGTAAGATTAAAATATTCTGAGCCTCATATATGAGGCTCAGAATATTATCAAAATAGGTGGTTAAATGAAAAAATATTTATCTGTTTTATTAGTGGTTGCGCTTGCTGTTTCAGTTTGTATATTACCCACTGTAACTAAAGCATCTGTGCAAAATAAAATTTATACCTTTGACAGTTTAGATGCAGGACCTTTGTCGAAGGATGAAAAGGTTTTAGATGAAATTACTTTAAGTGGTTCTGCAACATATAACATTGTAGAAGAAGAAGGAAAAAAACTTTTTCAGATATTAAAGCCCAACGGGCAAAAAGAAGCAATTATAAATATGCACATACCAAAGCTGACTACCAGCGGAAGACTGGCATTTAAGGCACGCATAAGGGCAGGAAGTAGCGAACCTTATCCTTCAGGGCCTATGTATACTGCACGTGATTTTATAGGCGAACTTAGATTTGGCAGAGCGTTAATTGATTTTATAGAGGGAACGGTTACATTACGAGATGATGTGCGTCTTAATCCATCTGCCGAGGCCGATGTTAGTTATTGTTTGCCTGCAAACGGTACGTGGTTTGATTTTACATATGCAGTTGATAACGATACAAAGACCATTTCGATTGCTATAAATGACATCCCTGTACTTTCACAGAGTTATGCAGGAACTTCAGATAATCTTATTTCAGGTTCGGATTTTTCAGGCTTTAACTATATTTGCGAATCCGAAGAACAAAGCATTTATATTGAATCTATCGAAACATTTACATATGAAAAAATTGCAACGGTTGCAGATTTGTCGGCAACTTCAGCAAATGTCTGTATTAAATTTGATGCACCTTTGGCATATCCTGAGCCAAAAAACTTTCTGGTGCAGACAACAGATGAGAAAATAGGAATTATTGATTGTGAAAAAAATGGTGAAACCGTTACACTATATTTTAATAAAGCATTAAATATCGGCGAGGAATATGCGGTTGCACTTAATAATATAAAAGATATTTATGGCAGAGAGTTAAGCGGAGTCTATGCATCTACGCCGACGGTAGAAGGCACAATGCGAACCGCTAGCTACATAAAATCTGAAAACAAAGAAATTTTAGCCGCTATGAGCTGTGAAGATAATACAAATTGGTTTACTGAAGCAAACATATTAGAGGAAAATCCGAGCATTACAAGCATATGGAATCAAACATTATTTGATAAAAATCTTCATGCAGCAGAAATTGTTACAAGTCCTAAAAATGAGGGACAGTATTCGTTAAAGTGGGATAATCATCCATATTATCCGACGTTGACAACCAAAAGGGTCTGGACTACGGCAGAAGGTGCTAATGTTTTGCGTTTTTGGTGCAATTCAGAAATTGCAACGGCTGAAACGGTATATATTATGCTATATTCAGACAGTAATAAAACTCCCTGGAGAGATGCGTATTACTATCCTTTAAAAATTGACTGGTCAGGAGAACGAGAGATTGAAATTCCTTTAAAGGATTTTTATGTTTATGAAAATCCGGCAGGATTTAATAAAATTGACGAATTAATGTTTTCAACAAAGTTTATTAAGCAGCAACCGCATCCTGACACGTTGCTTTATATAGATGATATTCAGTTTTCGTATGATTCTGATTATGCTATTTCTTTTGAAAATAAATACAGAACCACCAAGAAGGATTACGAGGATATGCCGCCATTTGATTATAGCATCTTAAATCACGGCTATGA
>JAFQAG010000209.1 GCA_017416985.1 Clostridia bacterium | reverse complement strand
GTAGCAAGCCTATCCTCAATAACCATAGATGTTACCTGACCGCTTTTAATATTTGTTAAAAGCTCAGAATATGTTATTGATTCAATTCCCGGTTGATAATTAAACATAAAAAACATAGTCAAAACGGCAGCAAACAATAAAATGTAGAATCCTATGCCGCCTAAATGCTTCTTTTTCAAGTAATTCACCCCTTATGAACATTTGCATAAACCTAAAATGTCAGAACTTTTTTTAGTCTAACACAAATCATTTAAAAATACAATAAAAGTAATTCAAATTTAACGATATGTTAATTATTTGTATAACATTCGGGTTTTAACACACCTATGTACGGAAGATGACGATATTTTTCATCAAAATCTAGACCGTAGCCAACGACAAACTCATCGGGAATTTCGAATCCTGTATAATCACATTCAATATCTGCTGTACGTCTTGATGGTTTATCCAAAAGGCTGCATAGCTTAATGCTTGCCGGATTGCGCAAGGTGAGTTCTTCTTTTAATTTCTTTAAGGTATTTCCGGTATCTAAAATATCTTCAATTATTAAAACGTGTTTTCCGCTGATGTCCTGTTCCAAATCTTTTTTTATTTTAAGCTGACCGCTTGAAACAGTTCCGCTTTCGTAACTTGAAACAACCATAAAATCGAATGAGAGCGGCATATTAAGATTTTTAACAAGATTACCAAAGAAAATTACAGCACCTTTTAAAATGCAAACGCAAATAATTTCTTTTCCTGCATAATCTTTGTTAATTTGTTCTGCAATTTCTTTAACTTTTGCAGCTATTTCTTCTTCTGTGATTAAAACGTGGTCGATGTTGTTGTTCATTTATATATCCTCCGTAAAAATAATTTCAAATATTTCACTTTCTTTATTTTTTGCAATAAACCGCTCATCTGCTCGGTTTGCGCATACCCAAGCAATGTCATCATCAGCTAAAACAAGTGGTATTTTGTCCCTTAGAAAACGAGGGACTTTATTATCTACAAAAAAGTCCTGAAGATTTTTTTTATGACCAAAGCCAGTAGGATAAAAATAATCTCCGTCTTTTCTGAATCTTACGTATAGCGACTTGTTTTTAAGTGCATTGCCGTTCAAATATACAATGTTTCTATCTTTTTTCATATTAAAATCAGATACCTTACGACAGATAAATGTTCCTGTGTTTAAAATATGTGTTTCCCCATTTAAGTTTAAAGAATATTTTGTTTCGTCAGCCAAACTTTCTTTTATAATATATAATTTATTATATGCAACATATGCGCTTATGCCTTGACCTATCGAAACAGCACTGTTTTTTTGTGATAAACATCTTTCAATATCAAAAATACGAGCACTGTCAGGTGTAAATCCATCAGCGAGTTTTTGGATAGATAACGACAAAAGATGATGTTTTATTATATCGGGTTCACTATTTAAATCTTTAATTAAGAAATAAATGTATTGTTTTTTTACTGTCGCAAGAGCTTTAAAACGGCTTTGAACAACTTCTTGAATATATCGGTCTGTGTCGCTATATAAGGAAATATTTCTTACAAGGCTTTGTTTAAATCCGGGATTTAATTGTTCAAGCTCAGGAATGAGCACATTCCGGATTTTGTTTCTGTGATACTCGCATGATTCATTGGATGAATCGGTAACATACGTTAAGCCATTATCATTAATATAATTTAAAATATCGCTTTTGCTTATATTTAGCAAAGGTCTTATAACATGTCTGTTATTCATAAAAGGAATGCCACTAAGACCATGTATTCCACTACCACGCACAAAACGCATAACGACGGTTTCTATATTATCATCGGCGTGGTGAGCAGTTGCAATAAACAAAATAGAGTTAGCAGCGCGTAGCAATTCAAAGTAAGAGTAGCGTACATCACGTCCTGCTTCTTCAATGCTTTGTTTATTTTTTTCGGCAATTTCTTTTACATTAAATCTTTCGCAATAAAAAGGAATGCTATATTTTTTGCAAAGATTTTTTGCAAAATTTTCATCACGAGTTGCCTCGGCTCCTCGTAGCATATGGTTTACGTGTGCAGCGCAGATTGTGAGTTTAAATTCGTCAGCTAAAGTAATAAGACAGTGGAGAAGACACACAGAGTCAGCTCCGCCGGAAAGTGCTACCAATATGCTACAATTGTTTATATTATATTTTTTCAGATTTTCTTTTACTGATTCAATTAAAAAATTATGCTTCATGTTGTCTGTCCACATCCATAAAACGTGTATATTTTCCTGCCCAGACCATTTTTACTGTTCCGGTTGAACCGTTTCTGTGTTTTGCAATAATGCATTCTGCTATATTTTTTTGCTCGGTATCGGGATTATATACCTCGTCACGATATAAAAACAAAACAATATCGGCATCCTGCTCGATAGCACCGGATTCACGAAGGTCACTAAGCATAGGTCTATGCTCGGAACGCTGATCAGGAGAACGTGATAACTGAGATAAGGTTATTATTGGAACATTGAGTTCTTTTGCAAGAATTTTAAGAGAACGTGATATATCAGATACTTCTTGCTGTCTGCTTTCGGCACGTGTACCCTGCATTAATTGCAAATAGTCGATAACTATAAGTCCCAAACCTTTTTCCAGCTTTAGTCTGCGGCATTTTGCGCGAATATCACTTACTGTAACATTTGTTGAATCGTTTATATATATTGGCGCATCGCCCAATGTATTTAAAGATGCAGCAATTTTTTCCCAGTCATCTTCATCAAGCTCGCCGGTGCGCAGATGTTCACTATCAATCAGCATTTCACCACTTATTAAACGTGATACAATCTGTGGTGCAGACATTTCAAGACTGAAAATCGCAACAGGAGCCTTTCCTCTGATTGCAGCATTTGCGGCAATGTTTAAGGCAAAACTTGTTTTACCCATAGCAGGACGGGCTGCAATAAGAATCAGGTCGGATTTTTGCAAGCCATGAAGCTCTTTATCTAAATCAACAAGACCTGTTGGCACACCTGTAAGTTTACCTTTATTCTGATAAAGCTCGGCAAGATTGTCGTGTGTTTGCAAAAGCACATCTTTAATATGTAAAAGACCACGACTTTCTTGGTTTTCTAGGACATTAAATATAAGCCTTCCTGCTTCATCTGCAACAGTTTGTGCATTTCCAGCAGGGGAGTAGCTCTGGTCTAAAATGTCAGATGAAACATGAATTAAACGTCTGAGCATTGATTTATCTAAAACAAGGTCAATATACTGCCTTAGATTTGCCGTAGTGGGCAGAGTAGTAGCCAAATAACTTAAATACTCAATGCCGCCTATCAGTTCAAGTTGGTTTGCAGCTCTTAGTTCTGATGAAACGGTAACAATATCAACAGGCTCGCTACGGTCAAATAGAGATTGCATTGCTTCGAAAATCATACGATTAGATTCAATATAAAAATCTGTTGAACGTAAATTTTCAAATGCCAAAATAATGCATTCTTTATCAATAAGCATAGAGCCTAATATTGATTGTTCTGCTTCTTTATTGTGAGGCATTGTTCTTGGAATAACATTTTCCATTTAAATCAATATCCTTTCAGAGGATTTTTTATTCAGCTACTACATTTACTTTAACAGTAGCTGTGATTTCGGGATATACCTTAACCTGAACATTTGTAACACCTAAAACTTTTATACCGTCGGGTAAAACAAGTTTCTTCTTATCAACAATTAAGTGGTGCTGCATTTTAATCTGTTCAGAAACATCTTTGCTTGTTATTGAACCAAAAAGCTTGCCATTATCGCCAGCTTTAGCTTTAAAATTAACAGTAATGGAATTTAATTTTTCAGCTAACTCCTGAGCCTGCTGTTTTTCCTGATTTTTATGAAAAGCAGCTGCGCTTTTTTGTCCTTCTAAAACATTGATAGAAGACTTATCTGCAACAACAGCCAATCCTTTAGGAATAAGATAGTTTTTCGCATATCCGTCAGAGGCGTTAACTAAATCGCCTTTTTTTCCGTGTCCTTTTACATCTGCTTTTAAAATTACCTGCATAATTATAACCTCCGTTAGTTTGTAGTTTCTATATAATAATCATCAATTGCAACAAGCAATCTTTCTTTTGCGTCTTCAAGAGTAACATCATCAAGCTGTGCGCCCGCTATTGTCAAGTGTCCGCCACCGCCTAATTTTTCTAAAATAACCTGTACATTTATTCCGCCTAATGAGCGTCCGCTTATATTTACGCCGTCTGCTGTTGTGTACAACACAAATGATGCGGTTATTCCTTTAATATTAAGCAATTCATCTGCAGCCTGCGCTACTAAAACATGAATATCTCTGTCTTCTTCAAAACAAGTGCTTATGGCAATGTTTTCACGAATGATTTCGGCATTTTTTATGATAGATGCACGTTTAATATACGAGGTTAAATCCTGTTGGAATAAGGTTTTAATCGTAATTGTATCGACACCTTGTTTTCGCAAAAATGACGCTGCCTCGAATGTGCGCACACCTGTTTTAAACGTAAAGTGCTTTGTATCTACCAAGATACCGGCATAAAGACATTCGGCTTCTAATTTGGTTACAGACATTTTATTTGATGTATATTGAAGAATTTCTGTAATCATTTCGCAAGCAGAAGAAGCATATGGTTCGTGATATATTAATGAAGTATGCTCAATAAATTCTGCACCACGTCTGTGATGGTCAATGACTACAATCTGGTCAGTACGTGAAAGCAACGCTTCATTTTCTACTAATGATGGCTTGTGTGTATCAACGATAACCAATAAAGTACCGTTTTTAACAAGAGCAGTAGCCTGCTGATTGTTTATGAACAATCCTGAATATTCGTCAACGTTCTCAAAACGAGTAAGCATATTACGAACGGTCTGGTCGTAAGATTCAAGTAATATGTTTACAGGCTTGTTATACATTTTACACATTCTATATATACCAAAGCTTGCGCCCAATCCATCAATATCGGTGTTTTTGTGGCTCATAACAACTATATTTTCTGCATTTTGAATAAGTCCACACAAAGCAAAGCTGACAACGCGTGCTTTAACTCTGGTACTTTTTTCGTGTTCTTTGGTAGAACCTCCATAAAAACGAAATTGTTCGTCGTCTTTAATAACAACCTGGTCACCGCCACGACCTAATGCCATGTTAATAGCGGCTTTGGCAAATTCGCTGTTTTCCTGAATATCAGCACCATTTAAACCAATGCCGATACTAACTGTTGCGGGAAGCGTATTGCCTTCATCAATGCTTCTTATTTTGTTTAAAATATCAAATTTGTTTTTTATAAACTGCTCTAAGTATTTGTATTCAAAAGTTATATAATACTTATCTTTTTCATATTTAACAAGTACACCGCCGTTTTCTCTCGCCCAGTCGTTAATATATTTATACAATAAAGCCTGAAGCTGCGGAACAGAGGTATTAGGTGTTGATTCAGTGAGTTCATCATAGTTATCAACAAACAAAAGGCATTCAAAGGTCTTTTCGTCTATATATTTATTTTTTATATTTACAAAATCAGTAATTTCAGTAAAGTAGAGAATGCATACATCTTGTTGTTTATCATCATGGTGTGATGATAAACTTCCTGCAACTTTAAAATGGCGATCGCCAATAGATATATCGGTAAGCAGACCGATATCTTTGCTGCGCATACTTTCAATAGGAAATCCGGGTATAAGTTCAATGATTTCTCTGTCGAAAAGCTGTTCCTGTGGAAAAACAGACTGAAATTCATTGTTATACCATTTAATTTTACCTTCTGTGTGAACAATTATTGTAGGAAGAGAAAATCCTGCAAGTGAGTTGCCGGGAGTAGAGCCGGCATTTAAAGTCATTTGTTCAAACATAGAGGTTATTCGTTTTTGCGCAAAGTGTTTTGATGTCAATTCTATTATAAAAAGAACGACAGCAAACACTATTTCAGCAATTCCTAACCATTTGTTGAAATATAAAGAGGTAATACCTAAAAGAAGGATTATAAACACATAATAAGCGCCTGTTGAATACAATTTTTCAGATTTTTTATTAGTATCCATACCATTCTCCTTGTAATTATTTATTATCTTCGCTTTTTGACAAGCGGGTTCTGTAATCAAAAATTCCATCAAAAATTCCGGTTATTGAAATTATAAGAAACGGCATCATAAAAAGCATAGAGCAAATAGGAATAAGCGCGATAAATATTAATTTACGTGTTAAAGATTTTATTCCTGATGCACGGAGTTTCCAACTGAAAAATGTAAGACCGTATAAAAAGAAAATACAGCTTAGTATTACTATAATATTTGCAATTGCATCGCTGAACAAGCCTTCTGGAGTAAATGAGTTTAAAAAGAATGTTATTAAAAATATAATTGCTAAGCTCTTGTCAGCTCGTTGCATATAAAATGCGGGCCAAAAGCTCATATCCTCACGTCTTCGCATTTGAAAAGACTTAAAAATTAAAGCCGAAATATATCCAACTGCTAAGCTTAAAATAATAAATATAGACGGCGAAAGTGTAAGCATCATCGAAGAAACCATACTGATAGCGGTATTTAGAACTTCTTTTAGTTCTGGCGAATTTGCATATACAGATTCAAACGATGACATAGTTTGGTCGATGGACTGCGAAATAACATATTCAATATTCATTGCAGGATTACCGCTATTATTT
>JAFQAG010000208.1 GCA_017416985.1 Clostridia bacterium | reverse complement strand
GGGCATTACAACTATTGATGTATCTGCCTTTTATTACTGTACTTCTCTTTCTGAGATAACAATCCCAAGTACAGTTACAAAAATTAACCGTTCTTCTTTTGAAGGTTGCGAAAATCTGACTATAACATACGGAGGCACGTCTTCTGCGTGGTATGAATTATTGGCAAATGTTAAGGTAGTGGATTCAAGTACATACGGCGTTCTTTTGGATGCAAATGTAACCTTTACAGGTGAAGATAATCCTGTTGAACCGACAGTGGCACCTACTGTGGCACCAACGCCAACACCAACGCCAACACCAACGCCGATACCGACGCCAACTCCAACTCCAACTCCGACTCCAACTCCGACTGTGGCACCAACTGCTGAGCCGACCGTAGAGCCGACCGTAGAGCCGACCGTAGAGCCGACTGTAGAGCCGACTGTAGAGCCGACTGTTGAGCCGACTGTTGAGCCGACAGAAACTCCTGAAGTTATTCAGTTTACAATTGACTCGACAGGAGCAATAACCGGATATTTAGGAACTGATACAGATATTGTTATACCCAGCGAAATAAACGGAATCACCGTAACAGGCATTGCCACAAGGGCATTTTCAGGCAATACCAGCATAACAAGCGTATATATTCCGGGCAGTGTAACAACCATTAAATCCCGTGCATTTCAGAATGCGACAAACTTACAAAGCGTTACAATTTCTGAGGGTGTAAGTGCAATAGATTCATATGCATTTATGGGATGTAGTGCTCTTAGCGAGCTTACTCTTCCTTCTACCATTCGTTCAATGGGTAGCTCTGCATTTTCACAATGTACCACTTTAAGCTCAGTAAAACTTACTGACGGAATTACTACGATAGGCAGTTCAGCTTTCAGCAGTTCTGCAATCCAGCGTATAGAACTGCCAGACAGCATAACATCAATTGGCTCCTCTGCTTTTTATGCTTGTAAGAATCTTGAATATGTTAGCTTATCAAACAACATTACCGAAGTTGCTGACAGTCTTTTTCTTAACTGCACAAAGCTTAAAGAAGTTGAAATACCCGACAAAGTAACCTCCATCGGGGATCACGTATTCAGCGATTGTCACGCGCTTGAGTCAATAAAGCTACCGTCTGAACTTAAAAGCATAGGCAACAGCGCATTTAACGAATGTAAAACCATTACAGAACTTGAAATTCCTGAAGGTGTAACCCAAATAGCTGACTGGACTTTCGGAAATATGGAGGGCCTTGAAATTCTTCGCCTGCCTGAAGGAATTACTAACATCGGTGAAGATGCAATTTATGGTTTAGATTCTATTAAAGCAATATATTTTAGTGGAACATATGACGAATGGAATGCTATTGAATTTGGCAGTGGCAACACTTCTATTGATACTGCGACCGTAATTTGCGCAGGTATGCCAGAATTAAATGCTGAAAGTGATTTTAGTTACTCTACAGAAACCTCAACAACTCTCTGGGGAACTACCACTAAAAAAATCACAATAACAGGATATAGAAACACAAGCAAAACCGCAGTTAGTATTCCTGCAAAAATTAACGGCATTCAGGTAACAAAGATTAACGGTTCTGCGTTTTATAGTAAAAACCTTACAAAAGTTGTTATTCCTAATTCAGTAACCGACATCGGAAACTATGCTTTTCAATACAATAGCAATTTAAAAGAAGTACATCTTCCTACTAAGCTTGCCACTATCGGTGACAGTACATTTTTAAGCTGTAATATTGAAAAAATATATGTACCTGCCGCAACAACATCTATCGGAAAAAGAACATTTGCTGGCACAAAACATATAGAGGTTGATGAAAATAACCCGAATTATTGCTCGGTTGACGGTGTTTTATATAATAAGGATATGACTGCTTTGGTAGGCTACCCCAACAACAAAGCTGGAGCTTTCCAAATACCTGACGGCATTACAGAAATTGAAAATGCTTTCTTCTGGGCTTGTCATTATCTGACCGAGGTTAAAGTGCCGGAAGGGTTTACCGCCATCAGTAAGCAGGCATTCGGATATTGCCCCAAGCTTAAGACCTTATACCTGCCTTCTACCCTTGTTTCAATCGGTGACAGCGCAACTGACCTTAGTACAGGTATAACTGATATTTATTTTAACGGCACCAGAGCGCAATGGGCGCAGGTAACAATAGGCACTTCAAACGATAACCTTTTAAATGCAACCGTACACTGCACGGATGACCCAAAATTTGAGTATTCAAACGGAGTTATTACAAAATATATCGGCAAGGATTCTGAGGTGGTTATCCCCTCTGAAATTGCTGGCGAAACAATAACTGCAATCGGCGCCAGCGCCTTTTCTGGTTGCGATTTTGTTACAAGTATAGAACTGCCAAATACAATAACATCAATTGGCGAAAGCGCATTCTTTAATTGTCAGATAAGCGAGATTAATCTGCCAGACGGTCTTTTATCAATCGGATATGGTGCTTTTTCAAGCACAAGCCTGACTAATGTTGAAATTCCTGCAAGCGTGACCTCGATTGCATATGACAGCTTTAGCTTTTGTGATGAATTAGAAAGCTTTACTGTTTCTGAGGACAATACAGCATATTCATCAGACGGTGCTGCACTCTTTAACAAAGAACAGACAACTATTATAAAATTTGTAACAAATGCAGATGGTAAATACACCATACCGAACACAGTAGCTACAATTTCGAGCAATGCATTTTCACAAAGCTGTTTAAGCGAAATTGTTATTCCTGGAAGTGTTCGCACCATAGAACAGGACGGTATTGCGCATACAGATATTATTTCTCTTGTAATACCCGAAACTGTTACGAGTATAGGTGCATTTGCTTTTGAAGGAAACACATCGCTTTGCGAAGTAGTATTGCCGCAAAGCCTTACTGAAATAGGTGACGGTTGGTTCTATAAATGTGCTGATTTAAACCGCATAGAAATTCCGCGTGGTTTAGAACGAATCGGTGCAAGTGCATTTTATGGTTGTGGATTAAGTCAGCTCTTTATTCCTAAAACTGTAACTTATATAGGCGACAGCGCATTTATATATTCAAATATTTATATGATACAGTACGAAGGAACCGAGGAGCAATGGAACAGCATAACCTTTGACGGCAAAGATAATTCATATTTAGACTCAATTGATATACGCTATTTAAGCGGAAACATTGGGGGCGGTAGCGGATATATTCCTCCTGTACCTACTGTAACTGCAGGCATAAACAAAGAGGGCAAAATTGAAGTAAATGTTGAGTTGCCAAAAGATATTGAAGCAACGAAAGAAACAAAAATAATTGTTGTAGGTTATGAAAAAGATAAATACAGCGAAATTAAACCGCAAAACGCATCAGAGGGATTTATTGTTACTATGGATAACAAGAATCTAACAAATGTTGAAGTTTTTGTTTGGGAAAGTATGAGTACTTTAATTCCGTTAACTGACGTAGCAAGAGCAAACATAAATTAATTAAAAACAAGGGTTGCCTGTTGGCAACCCTTGTTTTTAATTTTAACGAATGCTTATAACTTTTTTAGGACATTTTTCAACGCAAATTCCGCAATTTGAGCATTTTGAGTAGTCAATTGCTGCAAGATTATCTGTTACGCAAATCGCACTATTCGGGCAATTTTTTTCGCATAGCTTACAGCCTATACAGCCTGCTGAACATATGTCTTTTAAAACCGCTCCTTTATCCTTTGACTTGCAAAGTACAAATACCCTTTGTTTTGCAGGAATCATATCAATAACACTTTTCGGGCATATTGCCGCACACATACCGCAGCCTACACATTTTTCATCATCAACCACGGCAACTCCATTTTCTATATGAATTGCATCAAATCGGCAAACACTAACACAACTGCCATAGCCTGTGCATCCAAAGGAGCACGACTTTTCTCCTCCGCCAAAACGCTGAGCTGCCACGCAATCTGTTATGCCCTCGTATTCATATTTGGCTGCCGCCTTGTCACATGTTCCGCTGCATAATACCTTGGCAACCATTTTTTCTTTTTCTTGTACAACAATTCCTAAAATATCTGCTATTTTATCTACATTTTCTTTTTTTGTTCCGGGACATTTTGTAGGCTCTGCCTCGCCCTTTACTATCGCCTCAGCTAAAGCTGAACAGCCTGCATAGCCGCATCCGCCGCAGTTTGCGCCGGGCAAAAGCTCTAAAACTTCCTCAATGCGTTCGTCCTTTTCAACTTTTAGCGCCTTTGCTGCAACTCCTAAAAGTGCGCCGAACACAAGCCCCAATACTCCAAGAATTATAACCGGTATTAAAATCTGCATTCTTTTGCCTCCTTAAAATTTCATACCAGAAAATCCCAAAAATGCCATTGCAATTAAGCCTGCTGTAATAAGCGCGATGGGAAATCCCTGAAGAGCTTTTGGAATATCTGCCGTTTCTAGTCGTTCACGCACACCTGCAAACAATACAATACCCAGCATAAATGAAAGCCCGCCTGAAAAACCAAACACAACAGAATGGATAAAATCATATCCCTCCTGCACATTTAAAAGTGCCACACCCAAAACTGCACAGTTTGTAGTAATAAGCGGCAGATATATGCCAAGGGCATTATAAAGCGCCGGACTGAATTTTTGAATAACCATCTCGACAAACTGCACTAAAACGGCTATTACCAAAATAAATGCTACCGTCTGCATATATTCGATTCCGAATGGTTCAAGCAAAAATGCCTGAACAAGATATGTACATGCCGATGCAACCGTCATAACAAAGGTTACAGCAAGGCTCATACCAAGTGCTGTGCTGACCTTTTTAGATACGCCTAAAAACGGGCAGATACCTAAAAACTTAACCAAAACAAAGTTATTAACTAAAATTGTACTTAAAGAAAGTAAAACCAATTCTATAAATAAACTCATTTGTCAGCACCTCCCTTTTCGTTTTTTGCACGAATAAGGTTTATAGCACCAATTAAAAGTCCTAAAACTATAAACGCACCGGGAGGCAGAATTAAAATCGTAGCAGGAGCAAATTTTTCTCCAAAAAGTGCTATTCCTAAAAATGTTCCGTTACCTAAAACCTCACGTATTGCACTGATTATTGTAAGTGCGGCGGTAAATCCCAGACCTATTCCCAATCCGTCTAATGCCGAGTTGCCGACTGTGTTTTTAGATGCAAAAGCCTCTGCACGAGCTAAAATTATACAGTTTACAACGATTAAAGGTATAAATAGTCCCAAGGATTTTGAAATTTCGGGCAGATATGCCTTTAAAAGCATCTCGATGGCACTTACAAATGCCGCTATTATTACGATATACGATGCAATTCGTATTTTATTTGGTATAAATTTTCGGCACAAAGATATTACCACATTTGACGCAACCAAAACTGCGGTTGCTGAAAGTCCCATTCCTATTCCGTTAGATACACTCGTCGTAACCGCGAGGGTCGGACACATACCTAAAAGCTGCACAAAGGTCGGATTTTCTTTTATTAATCCTTTTGTAAATTCTTTAATCTGCATTTGCCGTCCCTCCTTATTTTAAATTATTTACCGCATCTACTGCGGCATTTACGCCGTTTGTAACTGCGTTTGATGTAACCGTAGCACCCGATATTGCAACAATCTCGTTATCATCAATTATTCCACTTTTAATAACCTTTAGCGGATTTGATGCATCCTTTTTTATAAACTGGTTACTAAACTTAGGCTCTTGTGCTTTTGAACCCAAGCCAGGAGTTTCTGACATAGATACAATCTTAATGCCTGTTACAGTTTTTTCTTTATCTACGCCAACTATCATATTAATATTGCCGCCAAAACCATTAGAGCTTACCCCTACGCAATAGCCGACAATTTCTCCCTGTGGATTTTTACCTGCATAAATTTCGGTAGCTAAGCTTTCTTCATCTAATGATACATCAAGCTTTTCAAACT
>JAFQAG010000207.1 GCA_017416985.1 Clostridia bacterium | reverse complement strand
TATAGAGCCACTTTTTAAAGAGTGTGAGTATCCGTGGGAGATGCTGCCTAAAATTAAAGATTATATAAACGCACTTTTAAAAAAAGGAATAAAGGGATACAAAATACTGTCTGATGGTGTGCTGGTTGGCGAAAATGTTAAAATTTATCCTAATGTAACCATCGAGCCTCCGGCAATTATAGGAGAGGGAAGTGAATTAAGACCTGGTGCATTTTTAAGAGGAAATGTAATAACGGGCAAAAATTGTGTAATAGGCAATTCAACTGAACTTAAAAATTGTATATTGCTTGACAAAGTTCAAGTACCGCATTATAATTATATTGGAGATTCAATTTTGGGAAATTTTGCACATATGGGTGCAGGAGCGGTTTGTTCTAATTTAAAATCTGACGGAAAAGCTGTTGTTATTCACGCAGATAAAGAATACGAAACCGGTCTTAGAAAAATAGGCGGAATTTTAGCCGACAGAGCAGATGTTGGTTGTGGTTGCATTTTAAATCCCGGAACCATTATTGGAAGAAATACATCTGTGTATCCGCTTACTGCGCTAAGAGGTGTCTATCCTGAAAACTCCATTATTAAAAGTGCTGATAATGTGGTAATAAGAAAATAATTTTCTAAAGAAAGTAGGAATATATTATGAATTTTGTTAAAGCAGAAAGCTATGAACAGCTTAGTAAGTTTGCGGCAAATATTATTGCTGCACAGGTTATTTTAAAACCGGATTGCGTTTTGGGTCTTGCAACAGGCTCATCACCGCTCGGTACATACGCAAATCTTGTAAAAATGTGTGATGCAGGTGAACTTGATTTTTCAAAGGTAACATCAGTTAACCTCGACGAATACGCAGGACTTACAGGTGATAACGACCAGAGCTACAGATACTTTATGGATACAAACCTGTTTTCTAAAGTAAACATCGACCGCGATAAAACTCACGTTCCTAACGGATGCGCTGCTGACCTTTCAAAAGAAGGCGAGCGTTATGACGAATTGATAAAGAGCTTAGGCGGTATTGATTTACAGCTCTTAGGTATCGGTCTTGACGGACACATCGGTTTTAACGAGCCTGATGATGTATTCACAAAAGAAACACATCTTGTAACCTTAGACCCGTCAACAATCGAGGCAAATGCCCGTTTCTTTGCATCTAAAGATGAGGTTCCTACTCAGGCAATCACTATGGGTATGATGTCTATTATGCAGGTTAAAAAGGTATTGCTTATCGCAAACGGTAAAAACAAAAAAGAAATTTTAGAAAAATCTCTTTACGGACCAATCACACCACAGATTCCTGCATCAATCCTGCAGCTGCATAAAGATTTAACTGTTATTTACAGCGAAAACTAAAATTAAATTAAAAAGAACTGTTGATTTTAGCAACAGTTCTTTTTTATGTATAAGTTTAGCTTTAATCGGCAATACTATATTTGAAAATAAAACAGGAGGTGAAAAGGATGAACAACCAGAAAAATAACAACAATAACGATTTAAACCAGAAGAACAACCAGGAACAGAAAAACAACAATAACAACAACCAGGAACAGAAAAACAATAACAACAATTTTGAGCAGAAAAATAACCAGAACCAGAACAAATAATAATTGTTGTTACGTATTAAAAATTTTTAAGACACTTATGTGTTGTGTTTTGAAATTACGGTATACCTTAAAAGTGGCTGTGGCAAAATGCGCACACCACACAAGGCAAATAAAACGCATAACCAAGCCTTTTGATTAAAAAAACAGGTCTAAAACTTAATGAAGCAATTCGTCGTTTGACGAATTACTATTGTTTATAATGCCTTGTGTTTCGAACAAACTTCACCTCTCGACGTACCCACGTACGCCTTCGGGTAACCCCTACGGGTTCAGTTTGTCCAGTAACACTGGGCACTTTGACAAAGCAAGTGTAAACGCTGCTTTGCTCTTAGTGCCCGATGATACTCCTAAGGAGTACTGCGCTATTTTCCGTCCAGCCCAAAGGAGCTGTAGCAAAATGAATTTCATTTTGCTACAGCTCCTTTGTTTTTTTATAAAAAAATAAGATTGTTTAAAACTTGTCATTGCAAAAAATGTAGAACTGTGATACAATATAAAAGATAATACTTAATTTCAATAAACATCGTTCATTCTTTATCTGTGCAGGAGATGGAAAATGAGAAATAAATGGTATATACCGGTAATGATTTTTGCCGCTTTAGTTTTTATGTATTTTGTACGAGGTATAATTGATGACCGGGCTAAATACGAGGTTTTAAGAACCGGAACTATGGAAGATATGATTGCATCTAAAGGTGTTTTAATTAAATACGAAACACTTTACGAAACCGGTGCTGACGGCACGGTAGAGGCTAAAATAGCAAGCGGTGCAAAGGTATCAAAAGGCGAACTTTTAGCAAATATCTATAACGGTCAGGTTGATACCGAGGTTATGGCAAAGCTTGACCGTGTAAACAAAAAAATAGAAACTGTAAGAGCAAGTCGGGAGGAAGGCGCAAGCTTTTCGAGTGATATAACAAAGTTAGATAGCGAAATTTCATCTAAAGTTAATGAAATTATAGCAAACGGTCAGAAAAGAAATATGAGCAGAGTGTCAGAACTTAAGACTGCACTTGCAACATTATCCGAAAGACGTGCCGAGGTAAACGGCCAAAAAAGTGCGGCAAGCGGAACGCTAAGAACTTTAGAAGAAACCAAAGAAAATCTTATGGCGCAAATAGGTGTGGCACACAAAGAATTAAGGTCTAAAAGTGCCGGTGTGTTTATATCGCATTCAGACGGCTTAGAATCTCTTATAACCCCCTATAATATGGATGCACTAACACCGTCTAAGGTGAACGAACTTGAAGAAACAGACAGAAACAACAGAGCAAGCAGTCAGAAAAACGACAAGATTTTCGCCTGCAAGATTGTTGATAATTTCAGATATTTTATTGCAATTAATGTTCCTGCTGAAAGGGTTATAAACTTAAAATCAGGGAAAATGGTTTCATTAAGATTCGGCGAACTTTCAACAGATATTATTGATGCGAAAGTATATTCAATAAGTGCAGAAGAAAACGGCGTTGTAACTGTTATATGCGAATGTAATAAATTTTTAAATGATTTACTCGAAAAAAGAGTAGTAAGTGTAGATTTTATTTTAAACAGATACAATGGATACAGAGTAAGCGTTCCTGCAATTCATACTCAAGATGGTGTTGTAGGTGTGTTTGTTAAAAGAGATAGTGCAATGCGCTTTATTCCTGTTAATATTTTATATAATACGCAGGATGTTGCAATTGTAAGCTCTGCTGACAGCGAAAAGCCTTTAAAGCTGTATGACGAGGTAATTGTCGAGGCTTTAAAATATCAAGAGGGCGCATATATAAATTAATTTAAAGCAAGCGAATGAGGTGTGGTAATGATTCGTGAAAATATAAAAAAAGTGCGTGACGAAATTTACGATACTGCAATAAATTGCGGAAGAAATCCTGATGATATAACCTTGTGTGCAGTAACAAAAACGGTTGATGCATCTGCAGCTCAAGAGGTTTTAGATAGCGGAGTAACGGTTTTAGGCGAAAACAGAGTACAGGCACTTTTAGAAAAATACGAGGTTTTAGCAGATAAACCCGAGTGGCACTTAATAGGACATCTGCAAACCAATAAAGTAAAATATATTGCCGATAAGGTATCCTTAATTCATTCAGTAGAAAGCTTGCGCTTAGCTGAAGAAATCGACCGCAGAGCAAAGCTGGCAAATAAAATTCAGGATGTTTTAATAGAAGTAAACGTATCGGGTGAAGCAAGCAAATTCGGTATTCGCCCTGAAGATACAGAAAAGCTGTTAGAGCAGATTGCAGGTTTTAGCAATATTTGCGTAAGAGGATTAATGACAATCGCTCCTTTGCCAGAAAAGGAAGGCGAAAATCGTAAATATTTTTCGAAACTGCGTGAATTATTTGTTGACATACAGTCAAAAAAATACGATAATAGTAATATGGACATTTTGTCTATGGGAATGAGTCGTGACTATAAAGATGCAATTAAAGAGGGTGCGACTATTGTGCGTGTCGGAACGGCACTGTTTAATTAGTTTAAGTTTTTTTGATGATATAAAGGAGGAACAAAAATGGGTGCTATGAACAAAATGCTGAAATGGATTGGAATTTCTGATGACGAGTTTGATGAGGAGGAAGAGTTTTTAACTGACGGTTTTCAGGAAAATGAAGAACCGATTATTCCTGCTGGCAAGCGTGGTAAGATCGTAAATATCCATGCTACAACTCAGATGAAGGTGGTTGTAATCCAGCTTCAGAGTTTTGAAGATGCGAAGGATATCGCAGACCACTTAAAGAGCAAAAAACCAGTTGTAATTAACCTTGAAAATCTCGAAAGAGATGTTTCCCGCCGTGTAGTTGACTTTTTGTCAGGTGCAGTTTACGGTGTTGACGGAAATATTCAGAAGGTTGCAAACGGAATCTTCTTAATTGCTCCTTACAACGTGGGAATTATGGGTGACTTTAAGGATGAGCTTAAAAAAGGCTTTCCGTGGTCGTACTAAAATTATATGATTAGTTATCATAGCCTTACGGAAGAAGACCATCTGTTTTTATCAAAAGCAGAGGATTGTGCACGTGCTGCAGAAAAATATAAAACTCCTCAGTTCACAAAGTTTATCAGTCCGCATGAGCGTGTGGTGTTTGAACAGTTTTTTGAACGTTCGCCGTTTGTTGAGCAATTGGTATGGGGTGGATTTGGCGATACCGAGCGCAGTGTTATTGGTTTCTTTCCGGATTTTATAGAGCCTTCAGAGGCTCTTTTTCCCATATCTGTACTTAGAATAAAAGCACACGAAGAGCTGGGACACCGCACGGTGCTCGGCTCTGTGCTCGGATTGGGAATAGAACGTAGCCTTTTAGGCGATATAATGCCGCAAGAAGATGGTGCAATTTTGTTTTGCCTTGAGTCGATTGTAGATTTTATAAGAATGAATCTTACACGTGTCGGCAAGACATCAGTTACGGTCCAAGAGGCAGATTTATCATCTTTAAACATAGCTCCGAAGCAGACAAAAGAGCTGTCAGGAACGGTGGCGTCCTTAAGGCTTGATGCTGTGCTGGGTTTTGCAGCCGGAAAATCAAGAGCTAAAACGCAGGACTTAATATCGGCGGGACTTGTTCAGCTTAACTGGACTGCCTGCGAAAATCCGTCGGCATCTGTTTCAGAGGGAGATATGCTCTCGGTAAGAGGGATGGGCAGAATGAAAGTAATATCTGCCGGTGGTGAAACCAAAAAAGGAAGAATACGAATAATAATTGAACAATATATTTAAAGGGGGCAAAAAGATGCTCACACCTATTGATATCGAAAATAAAGAGTTTACCAAAGCATTTCGTGGTTATGATATCGACGAAGTTGAAGAGTTTTTGCACGTTTTAGTTGCAGATTATGAAAAACTCTATCGCGAAAATGCATCTTTAAAGGATAAAAATGCAATGCTTCAGGAAACGATAGGTAACTATCGTGGAATGGAAGAAACTATGCAAAACGCAATATTAGCTGCTCAAAAAAGTGCAGATGATATTAAAAGAAATGCATATAGCAGAGCAGAAAATATAGCAAGAGAGGCACAGACACGAGCTAATGAATCTATTGCGCAAGCAGACAAGACAATTCAAGAGCTTGAAAATACTTATCTGGCTCTTCAGGGTGAGGTAGATGCATATCGTGCACGTGTTCGTTCAATTTTAGAAACAAATTTAAAATTGCTTGACGAAATGCCTCGTGTAGAGATTAAAACAATTGAAAGAGTTAAGGTTGACCCTGTTACAATCGACCCGGTACAGCATACAGCACCTGTTCCTGATGTATTTAAAGAGGTACCGGACGATTTATCAAGCACAAGACCGGTTCCGGATATTTCGGCAGCTGAAAGAAAAAGAGAAACTTTGTCTGAAGAATCAGAACCTGTTATAAGCAAGAAAGTAAAAAGCGAAAGCTTCGGGGAAGAAAGAGTACCTCTTTCAGAGAAAATTCCTGTGGTTCAGTCAACACGAGGAACACAGGTAAATCCTGTTGTTGACCAGTTGATGCAGGAAAAAGAGTTTAAAGCATCGCTTTACACTCAGGAGCCAACTGAAGCAGAAGCTACGCCTGAAGAAGCAACAGATGAATTTGGTGTAAAAAAAGAAACGTTTGATATATCAAGCTTTGATGTTGATTCAGGAAGTGAAGTAGTATTAAGCTTTGAAAAAGACAAAAAAGGTAAAAAGAATCAAACCGGCAACGGCGGAGCATACTATGATGTGTTCAGCGATGATTCGCTTTAAAAGCCGACAGATAACTTTACATATATTTAAAGGAGAGAACATAGATGTCAGTAGATTATTCAAATACTCTTAATCTGCCAAAAACAGACTTCCCTATGCGTGCAAACTTACCTACACGTGAGCCGGAAATCCTTCAGAAATGGCAGGATGAGAAACTTTACGAAAATTTGATGGAGAAAAACGCAGATAAGCCGTTGTTTATTCTGCATGACGGACCGCCGTACGCAAACGGTGATATGCATATGGGTCATGCACTTAACAAAACTCTTAAAGATATTATAACTAGATTTAAGAATATGGATGGCTTTAAAGCTCCTTATATTCACGGTTGGGATACACATGGTCTGCCGATTGAACGTCAGGCTATTAAAAAGCTAGGTATTAACAGAAACGAAGTTGGTATCGTTAAATTCCGTGAGGTATGTAAGGATTTTGCGCTCCAGTATGTTGAGAACCAGAAAAATCAGATTAAACGTATCGGTTCGTTGGGTGATTGGGATAATTCATATCTGACACTCGCTCCTGAATTCGAGGCAAAGCAGATTGAAATATTCGGCGAGATGGCTAAAAAAGGCTATATCTATAAAGGCTTAAAACCGATTTATTGGTGTCCGGATTGCGAAACTGCTTTGGCAGAAGCCGAAATTGAATACAGTGAGGATAAAACAAATTCAATTTACGTTAAATTCCGTGTGACCGAGGATAACGGCGTTTTTGCAAATGTCGGAGAAAAATTAGAAGATATCTACTTTGTAATCTGGACAACAACAACCTGGACTCTTCCCGGTAACGTTGCAATTGCAGTTAATCCTGATTATGAATACAGCCTTGTTAAAACAGCAGACGGCACATTTGTTATCGCAACTGAGCTTGTTGACGGTGTTATGGCTGTTGGCGGAATTACAGAATATAAAACAATCGCAGAATTTAAAGGTCGTGACTTTGACCTTATGAAATGCGCACATCCGTTTATCGACAGAGAATCTTTGGTTATCGTTGGCGACCACGTAACCTTAGATGCTGGTACTGGTTGTGTTCATACAGCTCCCGGTCATGGTGTTGAAGACTATATTGCTTGCCAGAAATACGAAGATATTCCGATTATCGTACCTGTTGACGACAAGGGATACTTAAACGAGCTTGCAGGCGAATTTGCAGGTCTTTATTATGAAAAATCAAATGCTAAAATACTTGAAAAATTAAAAGAGTTAGGCGCTCTTTATGCTGAAAACGAAATCATCCACCAATATCCGCACTGCTGGAGATGTCACGAGCCAATCGTGTTCCGTGCAACAGAACAGTGGTTTGCATCGGTTGATGATATTAAAGAAGATGCAATAAAAGCAATTCAGGGTGTTTCTTGGCTTCCAAAGTGGGGCGAAGACAGAATTTCGGCAATGGTTAGCGATAGAAGCGACTGGTGTATCTCAAGACAGAGAACATGGGGTGTGCCTATTCCGATTTTCTATTGTAAAGAATGCGGAAAAGAGCTCATAAACGATGCAACAATTAAAGCTACTGCTGATTTGTTCCGTGAAAAAGGCTCTAGCGCTTGGTACGAAACAGATGCTAAAGATATTCTGCCAGAAGGCACAAAATGTGAATGTGGATGCACAGAATTCACTAAAGAAAAAGATATTATGGACGTATGGTTTGACTCTGGTTCATCTCATACAGCCGTATTAGAAGTTAAAGAGGGCTTAAGATTCCCTGCTGACGTATATTTAGAGGGTAACGACCAGTATCGCGGTTGGTTCCAGTCATCGCTTTTAACTGCAATCGCAACTAAAGGAGCGGCTCCTTATAAAAAGGTTATCACTCACGGTATGATTGTTGATGCCGAGGGCGATAAGATGTCTAAATCCAAGGGTAACGGTGTTAGTCCACACGATATTATCAATCAGTACGGTGCTGATATTTTAAGACTTTGGGTTGTTTCTGCTGACTACAAAACTGATATGCGTATTTCAACAGAAATTTTAAAACAGCTTTCCGAAGCTTACAGAAAAATCAGAAATACCGCAAGATATATTTTGGGTAACATTCACGACTTTAATCCTGACACAGATATGGTTAGTATGGCTGATATGCCTGAGCTTGACCGTTGGGCAATGATGCGTCTTAATAAACTTATCGAAAGAGTTTTAGAAAGCTATCGTGCTTACGAGTTCCACTCAATTTATCACGCAGTTCATAACTTCTGTGTTGTTGATATGAGTAACTTTTATTTAGATGTTATAAAAGACAGACTTTATACACAAAAAGCAGATAGCACTCTTCGTCGCAGTGCCCAGACAGTTATGTATTATATTTTAGATGCAATCTGTCGTATGATGGCACCTATCCTGTGCTACACAACTGAAGAAATCTGGCAGTTTATGCCACATACAGCTGACAGCGACAAGGGCAGTGTGGTATTTAATCAGATGCCTGAAGTTAAAGCTGAATATAACGATGATGCTTTAGCTGCTAAGTGGGATGAATTAATTGCCGTAAAAGCAGATGTATCAAAGGCTTTAGAAATTGCACGTGCAGCTAAAGTAATCGGTCACTCATTAGGTGCTAAGGTAACTGTATATGCAGATGGCAACAAGCTTGAGCTGTTAAAGGCAACAGGTGAAGATTTGATGACATATTTTATCGTATCTGCTGTTGAGGTAAAGGCACTTTCAGAAGCAGACGGTGATGCATACGAAGGCGACTGCGGAATTAAAGTTAAGGTAGAAAACGCACCGGGCGAAAAATGTGAACGTTGCTGGATGGTAAGCGAAACAGTAGGCACAATAGATGGTCACGAAAAGCTGTGTGCACGTTGTGCGGCGCAAATGTAAGGAGGGCATAGTTTATGATTATAAAACCTGAAAATATGAGAACAGAAATTGAAGACGCAGGCGATTTAGGAAAAAAGCTTAATCTTCAATTCTTGCTCGGCGGACAGGTGAAAAACGTTCGTACATTTGCAAAAGCTACACTTGAAATCGGCGCAGAGGTAAAGT
>JAFQAG010000206.1 GCA_017416985.1 Clostridia bacterium | reverse complement strand
TGTTTCTTAAAAGTGTCCAGAAGTACGGGCTAGAGAAAAACTTAATAAAGTTATCAAAGCCAACAAATTCACTTCCGAAAATTCCCTGCATAGGGGTATAGTTCTCGAATGCTACGACAAGTCCGAACATCGGAACATAATGAAACAGCACATAGTAAAGAGCCAAAGGTAATATCATAATATACAAACACCAGTTGCGGCTTAAATCTACCGCAAGGGACGGCCTGAGCCGTACCTTGCTTTGTGCTGTGTTTTTATTTGTTTTCATAGTTTACATTCTCTCCTTAGGGGCTTGTTATCTTGCCAGATAACGATCATATGCAGCCTGATTAATCTCAATACCTCTTTCAACATTGTAAGCTTTTAACTGCTCAACAAACTTGTCGAAGTTTTCAAGAGGCTCAATACCTGTAATGAATTTTAAGATCATGTTATCTCTGTATGTATCTGCATTGTTTTTGATTTCTGCCATTTCAGATGCTTCTTCAGCTGTAGGAAGTACACGAGGTAATAAGAAGCTGTCTGTATACTTAACTTCTTCTGCCCAGTCAACGAGCGCCTGCTGCTGCTCAGGAAGTGCATAGTACTGCTCGATATAACGTTCGTCCTGAATCATTGTACCTGCAGAATATGAACGCATATACATTGCCATTGCCTGACTCATTGATAATCCGTCAGGGTTGTTTGTAATTTTTTCAGTATATTTCGGCTGACCATCTACCATTGTGTAGCTTTCGCCCTCAATACCGAAGTTAGCAAGCATATGACCCTCTTCGCTGTAGAAGAAGTCTAAGTATTTTGCTGCAAGCTCAATGTTCTTACAAGCTGTGGTGATTGCAGAACCACTGCCTGAATACGGCCAAGTAATAGATTTATGCTTAGAACCGATTTCGTCTGCTCTTTCAGTCGGATAAGTAAGTGTTCCGAGCTTGATTTCAGAATCTTTAGGCAATGCCTGAATCCATTTACCAAGCTGTCCGCCACCTGAACCATAAGTTACACCGATTTTTCCGCTTAACATGTTAGCTTCACGGATTTTAGAGTCAGTTGTTGTAAAGTTCTTGTCGATAAGTCCCTCTGAGTACCATTTTGTAAGTCTTGTAAGAGTTTCTTTAAACTCTGGCTCGAACGGAGCATATTTTACAGTATCGCCATCTCTGTAATATCCTGTCGGAGAACCGAAGGTACGGAACAGAGATTCGATTTCGTATGTATTTGTAGCGTTAAATGCCAGCGGAATTTCGATTCCGTTATTTTTAAAGGTTACGAGCATGTCGTACCACTCGTCATAAGTTTCAGGGTCTTTGATGCCATACTTGTCAAGTAAGTCTTGTCTTACGATCATACCTGCAGTGATAAGAAGTTTTTCACCATCACGTACCATCGGGAACAGATAGTAAACACCTTCGTCAGTTTTAATCATTTTGTCTGCATCTTCAGGATGCTCTTTTAAGAATGCTGTAAGATTCGGAGCATATGCTGCAAATGCATCGTTAAGCGGAATGATGTATCCGTCTTTAATAGCTTTTGCAGGACCGCCTGGGAACTCGAACCAACCATATTCAACGATATCCGGCAGGTCGCCTGATGCGAGCATAAGGTTAAACTGCTCAGTTCCCTGACCGATTGCAGGGCTTATGTATTCAACCTTAACACCTGAAAGCTCTGCAGCTTTCTTTGCAAACTCAGTTTCACCAAATTCAGATACACTTGCTGTGATGTTTTCGTTAATCTGCAACCAGTATTTAAGAGTTTCATCTGTATCAAGCGGATAAGATGTACCTAACTTTGCCTGGCTGCTGTCCACTGCACCAGGTGCTGCCTTTTTACCACATCCGGTAAAGGACAGTGCCATAACCAGCGAAAGTGACAATGCCATTACTTTAAAAAACTTTGACATGAAAATCATCTCCTAAAAAATAATTTTAAATATTTTAACAATTATATTATAACCCATTATATTATAGATAGACAATCGGCAGAATCTTAGGCTACCTATCATTTTCTGACAAATACGCATAAATATGGGCTTTTTAAATAACCAATTACTATATATAGATAAGACCAAAAAGGCAGTCGCTAAAAGCGACTGCCTTTTGTCTATTGCTTGTTCATATTTCGATATATACCAGGCGATATGCCTGTAAACTTTTTAAATACACGGTTAAAGGTCGTTATCGAACCAAAACCAGCCTGCTTGGCTATATTTTCTAATGGTATTTTTGTTTCTACGATAAGTCTTTTTGCCTCTTTAACCCTTAATGCTCTTATGTTATCGAGTATGTTCATATCTGTTTTTCTTTTATATATAGCAGACAGGTAATTTGCGTTAATATTAAGCATATCGGCTATCATATTAACGTTAAACTCGGTATTTGTATAATTATCAGCTATAATTGCATTAACCTTATCGACCATTGTATCCATATGCCCAAGACTCCCTTTGTTCACAAAACTACAAATATCGTCGACATATGTTTCAAAGACCGCAGTTATTGCACTGTTATCGCTCGCATTCACACAATCCATAAGTTTTTCGGCATCTAAATCATAGCCAATATTCTGAGCGGCTTTCATTATAGTTCCTGCTATATCTGTTATCAGGGCTTTTCTTAAGTTTGAAAGTTGCATCGCATCAGAGTTCATATCTATAATCATTTTAATCTGACCCAATGCACTGTCATGGTCTGCCTTATTAAGCAACATTATAAGATATTGCGCCTGCTCAACAGGATAATAATAGTTTTTGCCTGCACTTTCTTGCCCACTATACATTTTTACAGCATAGCTTTCTGACTGCATACCTGCATTTAAAGCACTTAGCGCCTCACGATATGACATACACACATTTGCTATTCCATTTTGTACAGTACTTAAGCCACAGACTATGTTAAGCTCAAAATATTTGTTAATAAGCTCGACTGTTTCCTGAGCTTTTTCAAACATTATATCCTGCGCAGACGAAATATATTTTTCATCAGGCGAAAACAGAAAAACAATATTTTCAATTACAACTGCATCCACCGTTCCGTAAGGCTCCATAAGCTCTGTAAAAATATTTGTTATAATCAGCTTAACCGTACTGAAACGCTCGCTACTGCTCATCGTTTCGTTCTCAAAAAGCTTTTCATAAGCCGCTGTACAGAACACCGCAGACATAAATTTATCGGTCTTAAACATTCTGTCGTAACTATTATTGCCATTTTCAACATCATTATTTATTAAACCGAGCAATAATTTTAAAACGATATCAGATCTAACCTGCTTTTCTTGCTTTTCGACCTTATCGTTAAGCTGAGCTGCAGCATCAATCATTTTATTTATGCGCGAATATTCGTTTTTGTCTTCAATATCACGGCCTTGGCTTTCGAAATTAGTTTCGATTTTCTTGATTATATCAGCAACTGTTTTATAATTATACTTTGTTATAAGATAAATACCCGTAATACCTAAAAGCGCCAAAAGAACAATTATTGTAAAGCCTATATACTTTACGTATATAAGTCTTGCCCAGAATACACTGTATGGTACAACAAACAGATATTTCCACGATGCAAAATTCGAGCGAACATAGTTCATCACAACTTTTTTACCATTAATTTTGGTTTCATAAAAACCGTCGGATTCTTCCATTTTTATAAGTTGTTCTTCATCCGGAATAAGGTCTCCCTTTTCAAAATATCTTTTCGAGTTTTCGTCATAAATAAGAACCGACATTGATTCATCGCCGCTGACTTTTTCTATTTCTTTTGAATAACGCTCTGAATCAACCATGGTAAATATGGTCGCATCTGTTCCATTTAAAATTTTTGTAGGAAGAGCATAGCAAAACTTGGTTTCTGTGCCCAATCCGCTACGTGATACCATATCAAATACATGATAGCCAGAATATTCACTTCCTATAATCTCGCTTGACCATCTGTCATATTTAAGGCTTGATTCTTTAAAATAAATATTATAATAATCATCAGGAGAACAAACGTGCCCCAACGAATTTATAATCATATTATCTTTTTTAAGATATACAAAAAAATCATCAACCAGAGTCATAGTGCGTTTGATTTCAAGCGCTGTTTCCTTAATATTCAAATGCTCTTGGGAATTGCTTATTCCCGACATATATGTATTTTTAAAGTTATCATCAACCGCTAAACGTGCAGCAAATAATTTGCACTCTTCAGTAAGCATTTCCATCTTGTCGGCAAAGGTATTGATTTCTTCGGTTTTAAGCATTATTGTATCATCAACTACAAAACCAATAAATATATTTTCTGCACAGCCGACCAAAATCAGAATTACCGTTAAAACCGCAACATAAGATAACAGCCAGAATCTCATAAGACTGCTGCGTTTAAAAAAATCATTCAGTTGTAGTATAATTTTTTTAAAAAACATATCGTTGCGCTCCATTACAGAATTTTTTTAGTTATTACAGATTTAAACTATTTTATTGCGTGTGTTCCTAAAACATCGCCGCTGCAATTTGTAAAGGTTACTTCAATTTCGCCTTCTTTAAAGCAAAGACCTGCGCCCTTAAACGATTTTTTATCTGACACTTTCGGGTCGTATATTTCAGGCTCTGAGCCTACTACCATTGTACACGGCTGACCATATGTATCTTTTTCTCCACCGACCTCACTTACAGTAAGCTTGTGTGTATGTCCGCACAAAAGCAGGCGCGGTTTTACATTTTCTCTTAATAACTTTGCCCATTCTTTGTATATATCTTCTTCAATGTCAAACGGCGACTCCAGCTTACATGTAAATGGATTATGAACAATCACCATTCTATGTTCTACGCCCTCTGCATCGTATTCATTTTCCGCATTTTTAATAACGTCTTTGATAAACTCAGTTTGTGCCAGACGAAAATCGTGACAGCAAACTGTGTGACCATATGCCTCGTGGTCGTCAGGCTTATCCTCTGCACAGTCTAAAATCAGCATCCAGATATTACCTAAACGAACAGTATAATATGATTTTCCGTCAACGCATGGTGTGCATTGTGCAAAAAGCTCTGCACCTACTCCGCGCATATCGTGGTTACCTCGTGAAAATACAATCGGAATATTACCTCCTGTAAGTTTTTCCGCTATTTCATATACAACAAAAACATCTTCTTCTGTTGTTATGTAGCTGGGTAGGTCACCATTTAAAATAAGAAAATCAATATCACCATAAGTATTTGCCGCTCTTACAGGGAACTCAACCATCGTATGAGCATCTGCAATGTGATATGCACGCACATTATTACTGCTTACGGGTTTAAAGTCAAACGGATACTCAACTACATCCTCTACCTCGGTAAAATAAGGCTTGCGTTCAATAATTTTGCGCACACAGATTGTATATTTTTTCTCTTTGTCTAAATCTTCCATGGGTACAATCATAGTGTGTACCTTAACCTCTGAGCGCATAATACCATTGCTTGCATCGTAATAACATTTATTTCCTACCTTAACCCACATTAAAGTCGGAACGTTAACAGGTACCATTATATGATAATTATTTCCTGCAGCAAAAACTGCCGGTTTAGTTTTTAACATATTAATCTCTCCCTTTTTGAGAACAAAATCATGCTCACGGATATAAATCCTTAGTAATATCATACCACATCAAACTTACTTTTTCAATGTTCACAATCTTTTATGGATATTCAATTTCCAACAAATAATGCCTTTTATATTGACTTTTAGGGCAAATTGTTTTACAATTTTAAACAAAGAAAGGAGTTTTCATATGGACATTAAAGGATTTCAATTAGGACTAAGAGGTCACGATATTGCAGACACATTTTCAGATATGTGTGTATTAGCAAATGAAAACGATGTAACCAATCTGCAATTTGCTCTTGCAAAAACAGTAAGTGATATAAATTTTGATGAGGTTGGTTATGATGCCGACTTATCAAAAAAAATAAAAGCAAAGCTTGACGAACATAAGCTGTCCGTTTCAGTTTTAGGATGCTACATAAACCCCATCGCAGAAAATTTGGAAATGCAAAAAGCTCAACTTAAACGTTTTGAAAACTTTATTGATTACGCAAAGGATTTTGAGGCAACAGTAATTGGTACTGAAACAGGTGTTTTAGTATGTGCTGACAATCCACACAAGGTTGATATAGAAAGAACACATTCAGAAGAAGTATATCAGTTGTTTTTAAACAATTTAAGACCTCTGGTAAAAAAGGCAGAGGGCTTAGGTGTTACAGTAGGTATTGAGCCTGTATGGGAGTGCCCAATTTGCACACCGAAGGTTATGAAACGATTGCTTGACGATATAAATTCTGATAATATGCTTGCTATTTTAGATGTTTCGAATATGATTAATTTAGACAATTATAAAAATCAAAGAGAAATGATTGACGAGGCTTTTGATTTATTTGGCGAAAAAATACGTGTAATTCACTTAAAGGATTTTACAATAAGTGAAGAAAACGGCAAAAAATTTGCTGCAGCAGGCACAGGTGATTTAGAAATTGAACATATGTTTAAGCGCATAGATGCACTTAAAAACAAGCCTGAAATAATTTTAGATGGTCTGCCGCTTGCTAATTATAAAGAAACGGTCGAAAGATTGAAAAATATAATTAAATAAATTTTTTAAAGATAAAAACCCACCGAAAGGTGGGTTTTTGTTTTGAAAACTCGTGTGGTAACGAAAGAGCCTGCTCGGCACACCCCAGCTCATATATTAAAATACAAACAAAAAAAGTGCACCGAAAGTCGATGCACCGAAAAATGCATGACTCATTGTTACCACACAATTTCTGCATCACTATAACGGTATGCAAAATAGAGCATGCATTTTTACACAAAGGCATAAAAATACACACCGATTATAGCAATATAAATGAAATTGTGTGGTAACAATATAATATCACAAACAAGCTCAAAAATCAATAAAATTTTGGTTTATTTGTGAAGATGTTTGTTAAACAATGTAGGGAAGGGGCTTGCTCCTGCCGAAAGGCCTCATGCGGAAGGACCAAGGCCCTTCCCTACGTATCCAACATTATGTTCGTGCAATTTTGCGTCGTGTACAAAATTTATCTTAAACACAAAAACAACTGCCTCAATGCGACAGTTGTTTTTTGTTATTTATTTTACATCCCATTTTTCGTCAGAGCCATCTAAGTAGCACTTAAGCTCAAACTCTTCAACATAATCCATATGACGCAGCTTCCAACGGATATGCTCTGCATCGGTCATATATTCCATACTAGGCTCCCAGCCAAGACGTGAATCGTTTTCAACCAGTGGAATTGCAGTCTCTGCATTTGCACGCTCTGCGCGCAGAATTGCCTTAACCTCTTCTAAAATTCCACGAACCTCCTGACGGGTTTTTGCAACCTTTAAGTCAGATGTTACTTTATACCACTCTTTTGCGTGGATACCGGTAGTAACACAGCAGCAAATATATTCACCAAGATTTATCAAATACAAAAGCTCGTCATCAGGATTTTCAATTTCTTTTAAAATTTTAAGACCGCCGCGCATATATTCAAGCATTTTATTAAGAAGTTCAAGTTCACCCGCCAGTCTTAACTGCGGCAACATACCTCTTCCGCAAGGAAGGCGGTTTGTCGGAGAATAGTCAGCAGGATATATAACGTCTAAAATGCCGTTACCAAAGTGCGCATAGTCAACCGACGGCGGTTTAACTGCATTTACTAAGCAAAGCGGATAAGACGGACCTACACGGAAGGCACCGTACTGGTCAGCATCAGTAGGAGTATAATTACGAATAGCTTCACTCCAGAGAGCAAGTGCCTCTTTCATTTTTTCTACCTTATCACTACCATAGCGAGCCTCTAAAACATCAGATAAGCACTTGTCCATATCTTTATTTTCAGCTATATAACATTGTTTTGCCAAATCGCCTATAAATGATGGCCAGAATCCGAAGTGATGCGATTCCATAAGACCGCAAAGACCATATTTTTCGTTATATTCTCTTAAGCCTGCATATCTCTTCATCCACTGATATGGCATAGGCTCGTAAGGAATGGTTCCCATATCCCAAGTAAGACCACCGGTGTTTGACATTGTGTACATACGGATTCCACGCTCTGCGGCCGCCTTTGCCTCTGATGAGAAGTATGTTCCAGGACCTTCAAAAGCAAGTGAATAGTCTGCACCCGTCTGCTTAATATTGCCACGTACAAAGTTTTCGAACATTTCGTATGTAGCCATAAGAGAAATATCAGTCGGAAGTGTGCGAATAAGTTCAATTCTCTCTTTTTCGCCAACCCAACCCCAGTTATAAGTCCAGAAAACTATATCTGCATCTGGTTTTACATTTTTGATAACCTTTTTAATGCAATTAAGCCAGATGGGATAATCTTTGCACGGAAAATATCCGGGACGTGGCTTACTTGTAGGGAATCCGTCTTTAGTAGTAAAGTCGTTATTCTGCGAAACTCTTTCGTCACGGCTTGGGAATCCTACTGATTCACCAACTAAAATTACTCCTTTAAATCCAGGGCATTGACGGAACAATTCGCCATAGAGATTGTCATAAAACTCTTCACCGCCCTCATCTTCAGGATTCATCTCACTCTTTAGATAGCTGTATGCATATACATCAATACCATATTTTGCGGCACGCTTAATAAGCTCGTTAAAATCAACATATCCACAGGTTGTCATATTTACGCCTTTTACAAAAATTAAAATTGCGTCCATACCTGCGTGTGCGATTGATGCTAAATGTTCATTCGGGAAATTATCAATTCCGTATCCTGAGTGAATCATTCTGGGCGAGAATAAAAATGTGTGGCTTATTGTTTCTTTTTTGATAAATGGTGCTTTTTTAACATTCATTTTATCTTCTAAACAATACAAGCCTTGAGCTAAGCCACGTTCGTTTTTACCTGTTATGGTGATAACATCATCAAAAGTGATTATGTAATCTTCTTTATTTTCGGGAGCAATTTTTAAAACAACTGCATCGCCCGATGCTTCGTAGCCAATCATTGCAGAAACCTTCATTGATACAAAAAGATATTCTACAAAATCCTGAGCGGCAGTAAGTGTAACCTCTGTGCTGTCTTTTGGCAATACAACTGTAATTCCGTTTTTGATTTCAAATTCATCATTTTCGGCAGATAAAGAAAAATTACGCAAATCTTTTTTATGTATGCTTCTTAATCTGTCACGAAACTGGTAGTTAACTTCTTTTTTAAGCATAACAACCTTCCTCTCTGTCGTCTTTGGATAAAAATATTTCAAGCTATAATTATTATACCATAAGTAAAAATACTTGCTTGCAAGGGTATTTTTACGCAGCCGTCAATAATTACAAGATGACGGCAAAGCCGGTAAGTGTATGAAATACACAGCGAGCTATACGAGCTCTTGTAATTATTATACCTTATTTTAACTAAATGTAAATAGTCTTTTTCTGATATTTTATAGCACTTTCTAAGATTTAGCGCAAATTTTAAAGCAAAAGAGGATGTAAAAACTGAGTTTTTACATCCTCTTTATTTTTTAGTTATTTTTTTAATTCAGCCATACAAGCAGGACAGATATTTTTGCCTTTAAAAACAAGCACATCTTTGGCATTACCGCAGAAAATACATGACGGCTCATATTTCTTCAAAATGATAGAATTTGCGTCTACATAAATTTCCAGCGAGTCTTTTTCAGAAATGTCTAATGTGCGTCTTAACTCGATAGGCAGAACAACTCGTCCTAACTCGTCAACCTTTCTTACAATGCCTGTTGATTTCAAAGCTTGCACCTCCTGTAAATTTTTCCTTTTTTTTACATTTTAGCGCAAAATCTTTTACTTGTCAACATATTTTTCCAAAAAAAGTAAATAATTGGCAAAGATTTCATAATTTATTTACAATATTTTACATATTTTTCCAATTAATTGTAAGTAATAGACACTATTTTGACTTTTTAATGGCAATTACCTTGTTCTGTTTTGCTGATTCAACCTCGGTTAAAGCAAGCATAACAGAATTATAAACCGACTGTGCCGATGTAATATCACACGTTTTTTTATCAATTACCAGTTCTAAAAATGCACGTTCTTCTTCAATCAAGTCACTTTCAGTTGAAATTTCAGGAAAATAGCTTTCTCTGTCTTCATACACTGTCAGTTTATTATCTTCTACTGTAACAACTGCGTGTTCGAAATTAATTCGACATCTTGCAGTAAACGGAAACGTCTGTGGCATAGACCAGTCTGCCTGAGCAGTTACAAAAAAGTCATCATAAAAATACTGAGTAAAAACACTTTCCTGCTTTACTTTTCTTTCGGTTAGAGTACTGCGCAAAGAATTCGGTAAACCAAACAGCCAGTTTATTAAATCAACATCGTGCACGTGCATATCTAAAATGCAACCACCACTTTGCGTAGGGTCTAAAATCCAGTTCTGCCATGTCCATAGCGGAGTCTGACTAAGACGGGTAAATTCTGCTCTGTAAACCTTTCCAAAACACTCGGTATCAACATACTCTTTAATCTTTTTAAAAATAGGATTAAAACGCAGGCATTGACCTATCATAAGTTCTTTGCCGCTTTTATCTGCTGCTTTAAGCATTCTTTCACACGATTCCAGTGTAAGCGCCATCGGCTTTTCAGAAAGTACGTGAACACCATGCTCTAAGCAATATATTGCTACTTCTTCATGCAGATATGTAGGCAGCACAGACAGCACAAAATCAAGCTTTTCTTTATTAATCATTTCTTTATAATCCTGATAAAAATTGCAGGATGAAAAATCGACACCAGATAAATCAACCGTTCCCAGATTAATCTGCACACTTTTAGTTGCTTCTTCTAAGGTTGTTCCGCAGATAGCTGCCAGTTTAAAATCGCCGCGCTCTTTTTCTAACTTGACCATATTTGACAGATGCATTTTGCCTAGTCCGCCAAATCCGATGATAGCATATTTTTTCATCAAAAATTCTCCTTTGCAAATTTAACCGAACGATCAAATTCATCCCAGGTGCAAGGTGAATTAATCTCAATTACCATATCACCGTTAAAACCGTCTGCTTTTAAACTTTTTAACATATATTTTAAAGGAATTTCGCCCGCACCAAGCTCACATCCTCGAAAACGAGGCAAACCTTCTCTTTCAAAATCACCAAATGGATCAATTTTCCAGTCTTTTACATGAACCTTTTTAGTTCTGTCCTTTAAAAGTGCATATGCTTCTTTAACATCTTCACCTATACAGAAAAAGTTACCCATATCGAATATATATGTAATTTCGGGCACTGCATCTATAAAATAGCGCACATCTTTCATTCGTGAATCAGGTCGCCATAGGGACGAATGATTTTCTGCCAAAATCTCTACTCCTGCTTTTTTACCGTATTCAGCGAACACAGAAAGAGATTCAATCAAGTTTTCCTGAACACGATTATATTCTTCGCCGCTTTCGACAGTAAATCCAAAAGGAGCAACCATAAACGTAGGTATGCCAAGTTTTGCAGCTGAATCAATACGCTGTTTTGTAATCGCAATATTGCGTTCTCTTCTTTTAGAATCAACACCTACAACATCAAGTGTAGAAATAAAGCAAACAGGAAAAACTCCGCCAGCAGTCATAATTTCGTGCTGTAAATAAAGCGGATACTCATCAAAATCTAGGTCAATAATATCTCCATGTTCTATGCCGCTTTCGCGCATAAAACGAAACGCATCTTCTTCTGTTTTAAATCTGCCCTGACGATACTGGTCAAAAGCATATGATGTAAAAAATGATAGTGCCATACTCTTTCTCCTTAAAATTAAATACTACTTTAATTTTAACAATTAACCCTGCATTTGTCAACAAAAAGGGACAATATGACAAGCATTTACTCGTCAGATTGTCCCTTAAAATTTATTTTTTTATAACTGGTTCTTATTTATTTTTTAAATTGAACCAAGCATCGAGTCCGAGGTACTCAGCGGTATCACCGAGTTCTTCTTCGATACGGAGTAACTGATTGTATTTAGCAACACGGTCAGTTCTTGACGGAGCACCAGTCTTAATCTGGCCAGAGTTGGTTGCAACTGCGATATCAGCGATTGTAGTATCTTCAGTTTCACCACTTCTGTGAGATGTAACTGCTGTGTAACCAGCACGGTTAGCCATCTGAATTGCCTCTAAGGTTTCGGTCAAGCTACCAATCTGGTTAACTTTGATTAAGATAGAGTTAGAAACGCCTAAGTCGATACCCTTCTTAAGTCTTTCAGTGTTTGTTACGAACAAGTCGTCACCAACCAACTGCATTTTGTCACCGAGCTTATCGGTAAGGATTTTCCAGCCTTCCCAGTCTTCTTCAGCAACACCGTCTTCTAATGAGATAATCGGGTATTTGCTAGCAAGGTCTTCCCAGTAAGCAACCATTTCTTCACGTGTTTTGAAGATGTCTGATTTCCAGAAGTAGTAACCGTCTTTGCCGATTTTCTTAGCTTCTTCAAACATTTCAGTAGAAGCAGCATCGATAGCAATACGGAAGTCATCGCCAGGTTTGTAACCAGCTTTTTCGATAGCTTCAACGATAACCTGAATAGCTTCTTCATCGCTCTTTAAGTTAGGAGCAAAACCACCTTCGTCACCAACAGCTGTGCTGTAGCCCTTAGCTTTTAATACGCTCTTTAAGTTGTGGAATACTTCTGCACAGTTCTTTAAAGCTTCTTTAAATGATTTTGCGCCAACTGGCATAATCATAAATTCCTGAATGTTTACGCTGTTGTCAGCATGCTTACCACCATTTAAGATGTTCATCATCGGAACAGGAAGAGTTCTTGCATTGCATCCGCCGATGTAGTTGTATAAAGATACACCTAAAGCTTCAGCTGCAGCTTTAGCACATGCTAAAGATACACCTAAGATTGCATTTGCACCTAAACGACCTTTGTTTGGTGTGCCGTCTAAAGCGATCATGGTACGGTCGATAGCGATCTGATCGAGTACGTTCATACCGATAACTGCTTCAGCGATTTCGCCGTTTACGTTAGCAACAGCAGTTTCAACACCTTTACCTAAGTAACGGTTGTTGTCACCATCACGAAGCTCAACTGCTTCAAATGCACCGGTAGATGCACCAGAAGGAACAGAAGCACGACCTACGTAACCGTCCTCTGTGAAAACTTCAACCTCAACGGTCGGATTTCCACGAGAGTCCATAACTTCTCTTGCAACAACATCAATAATTTCGATAAACTGTTTCATTTTTTGTTTTCTCCTCTCAAGTTGTAAATATTTAAGTGTATTTCTTATGCATTATAAAATAATACTTTTTCCTGTCATTTCTTCTGGCTGAGGAAGCTCTAAAAGCTTTAACATTGTCGGAGCAATGTCTGCTAAGCATCCGCCTTCACGAAGCTTTACATCGCCTGCGCCCATTACTATAAACGGAACAGGATATGTTGTATGAGCTGTAAACGGCTCACCGTCTTTGGGGTCAATCATCTGGTCAGCATTTCCGTGGTCAGCAGTAATGAGCATTTTTCCACCCATAGCTAAAACCTTATCGGCAACCTTGCCGACACATTCGTCAACTGTTTCAACAGCCTTAACAGCCGCCGGAATAACTCCTGTATGACCAACCATATCGCAGTTAGCGAAGTTTAAGATGATTACATCATATTTACCTGAATCAAGTCTTTTTAAAAGCTCGTCAGTTACCTGGCAAGCGCTCATTTCAGGCTGTAAATCATAGGTTGCAACCTTAGGCGACTCGATAAGCGCTCTGTCTTCGCCCTCTGAAACTGCCTCAACACCACCATTAAAGAAGAAGGTTACGTGAGCATATTTTTCAGTTTCAGCAATTCTGAGCTGTGAAAGACCCTTTGAGCTGATGTAATCGCCAAATGTATTATTAAGCGTTTGCGGTTTAAATGCTACGTGAACATTCGGCATACTCTTGTCGTACTGAGTCATACATACGAAATAAACAGGGAAGTATTCTCTTGCAAATCCGTCAAACTCAGCATCAACAAAAGTTCTTGTAATTTCACGGGCACGGTCAGGACGGAAGTTAGCGAAAACGATACTGTCGTTTTCGGCAATCATTCCAACTGCTCCGCCGTTTTCGGTAACAACAGTAGGAACTACAAACTCGTCGGTAATTTCTTTGTCGTAAGACTTAGCTACCGCATCGCTTGCAGATTCTGTCATTTCTCCGATACCACGTGTCATAGCGCTATATGCTTTTTCAACACGGTCCCAACGATTGTCACGGTCCATTGCATAATAACGGCCCATAACAGTTGCAATTTTACCTACACCAATCTCTGAAAGCTTATTTTCAAGCGCAACTACAAAATCTTTACCTGACGACGGAGGAACATCTCGTCCGTCTAAGAAGCAATGCAGAAACACTTTGCTAAGACCTGCTCTTTTTGCCATTTCAACGATTCCGTAAATATGTTCGTTGTGGCTGTGAACACCACCATCTGATAACAGACCCATAATGTGAAGAGCGCTGTTATGCTTTTTGCAGTTTTCGCAAGCCGCAATAAGCTCCTCGTTTTTGAAGAAATCGCCATCGTTAATTGCTTTTGTTATTCTTGTAAGCTCCTGATAAACGATACGTCCTGCACCGATGTTGGTGTGACCTACCTCAGAGTTACCCATCTGACCATCAGGAAGACCAACGGCAAGACCGCTTGCATCTAAGCAAACGTTAGGAAACTCTTTAAAAATTTTATCAAGATTCGGAGTTTTTGCCATAGATACGGCATTACCCTCTTTGGACGAATTCATACCGAATCCGTCCATTATGCATAATAATAAAGGTTTTTTCATTTTAATTCTCCAATTACTTGTAGATTACGATGTTCTTAAAGTCTTCTGCCTTTAAGCTTGCACCGCCGATAAGACCGCCATCAATGTCAGCCTCTGCAAACAGTTCTGCAGCATTTGCAGCCTTAACACTTCCGCCGTACTGGATTGTGATTGTGTCAGCAACCTCTGCATCATAGATTTCTCTTACGCAGTCACGGATAGCCTTACATACCTCTTCAGCCT
>JAFQAG010000205.1 GCA_017416985.1 Clostridia bacterium | reverse complement strand
TGAACCAGACTTTAATTAGAACTTATATAATTACTTAAATCAAACTTTTATTTTACTTAAAAACATCGGCATCACACTTTGAGCATAATGCTTTAAAGAATAATCACCATTACATAAACACCAGTCATAAAGCAGAGCACGTTCACACATTGCGTATAATTTTACAATCTCGTTTACTGTCATTTCTGAAGAAAGCTCACTTTTTTTCTGCCCGTCTGACACGATTTTGCGAAGCAACTTATAATAAACACGTTTATTATCTAAAAGATGCTTTTCTCCCTTTGTTACAAGCTGAGTTGAATAAAGCCTTGTTAAAAGGTCAATGTCTATTCTCTCTTCTATCATAGAAAAAAGGGCGCTATTAAGATACAACAGCTTATCAAAGCTGCTCATATCATCTGTAAATGTTTCTTTAAGCCTTTCATACTCTTCATCAAAAATATATGACAAAGAACCCAAAAGAGCATCTTTACCCTCGAAATAATGATAAAAAGAGCCTTTTGAGGTGCCTGATGCATCTATGATTTCTTCAATCGTAGTGTCCTCATAGCCCTGCTCGTAAAATAAATCCCAGGCAGCAGTTATTATTTTACCTTTAGTATTTTTTGTGTTTTTCTTTGACATATTACTTTCCTTCTTTTTGTTTAAAACAAAAATTATTCTTCAATCAGTTCTTCAATAAATATGTAGCTGAAGCCGTTCTTTTCAAAAACCTCACACATTTTAAATAATTTTTCACGTGTTTCAGGCTGATATGCAAAATAATCAGGATACGCATATTGCTCGTGAGTTGCAGCACATACATAATCTTTATCCATTACAGGAGCCATATCCGCCTCGATTTCATCAAGCGGAGTAAGGTTTAAGCAAACGCTGTTCCAGTATTTTTTATAATAAACACCGACTTCTTCATTAAAATATACATTCTGATTATCTTTTATCAGCTTTTCTATATCTTCCGAAACATGATTATAACCGCAAATAGAATGAGATATTGCCTTATCACGTGATTTTCTGGTAAAGAGCATTGTTTCAGGCTTTTTGTTATTTAAAAGTCTTAATGCGTGACCATATGGAAGCACACTCGGATCACCCTTATATTCTGTTTTTTCGCCACATGTAACTGAAAATAACTTTATACCACAATCACGAAGAGCACATATACCATCTTTACTAATCGGCAGCCAATGCGGGTTGCACGCAGTCGATAACACGTTTTTGCCTGCAAAACGTATAACCTCTTTTTCAAACTTTTTATAAAGATTTTTCATATCCTCATAATCAGCATTCACGTGCGGATAGTCAGGAAACTCCTGCTTGGCATGGAAACCTATTTTAAGCCAGTCAGATGCTGCCTCCCACTCTTCTTTATAGCTATCAGTCATATCAGCTAATGTAAACTCGTCATCACCGTAAAAATAGTCTGTTCTGTAAAAACAGTTGAGAGCAACCTTTAATCCGTATTTATCGTGTGCCTCTTTCAGCATCTTTAAAAGAGGCTGCTCAAAAATAGATGCAGGTTTTTCGCGCGTTATGTCACGGAACGGCCAAATTACATCATCAATAAAAAAATAAGCTTTTTTGTTCATAATTATCTCTCCCATTATTTATTTTTGTTTTAGTATAACACACCATTTTAACAAATTCAACAAATTTAAAATTTTTATTGAATTTGGGAGGATTTTGGCAAACTTTTTAGCATAACCGAATATACACGAGTTAATCACGCAAAAACATCAAAAATGGAATTTTAAAGCAACGTTATATGATTGACACCCAAAAAAACTAATGGTAAAATAACCGCAAAATAAATAGTTTGAGGTGAGGTTCTATGAAAAAAACATCATTTTTCAGCGAGCTTATCAAAGGACACAGAATACGATTTTCTATTGCAGTTTTTACAAAAATCTGCACTACAATTTTAGGTATCGGCTTGACTTATGTTATAAAGTATATTGTCGATACTGTTTTTTATTCGAAGAGTTTTAAATTACTTATCGGTGTCCTGATTCTCTTCTTAGGACTGCGCCTTTTAATAATGGTACTTACCTATTTTTCTTCATATTCATTAAACTATATAGGTCAGAAAATTGCTTTTGACCTGCGTCAAAAAGGATTTAAAAAAATCCTTTCTTTAGATTTTAAATATTTCGATTCGCACAGAACCGGCGACCTTATGACAAGAATGACGTCGGATATCGACTTTGTGCAAAGCTTTTATTCTGCAGCACTTCCCAACACAATAAGTCAGGCAATCGCTTTTGTTTCGAGCCTTTTTATGATGCTTTTTTCGGGTGGTCCTTTAGTTTTAATGCTTTTGCTTTTTGTTCTGCCCACTCTTGCTATTTTAGCAGCAACACTTTCGAAAGAAATTCGACCAGCACATAAAAGAATACGTGAAATGCGTGCTCGCCTTAATACCGTCGTTCAAGAAAATATAAGTGCAAACCGTGTGGTCAAAGCATTTTGCAACGAAAACTTTGAAACCGAAAAACTCAAAAGAGCAAACTCTGATTTTAAAAATGCAAACATAAAGGCAAATGATATTTCACGCAAATACGGACCTGTAATGGGAAAACTACACGATTTGTTTAACCTTTATATAATTGTTGTCGGCGGTATTTTAACAATTAAAGGATATATGACAGTCGGCGAAATTGTTATGTTTAATTCTCTTGTATGGAGGGTTACAGCACCGCTTACAACATTCAGCAATGTGGTAAATGAATTTTCGAACATTTCTGCCTCTGGTGATAAAATTAAAGAATTTTTAAATGAGCAACCTGAAATTACAAATCATCCTGAGATAAAAAAAGAAAAACTTTTTGGTGACATTTTCTTTGACCACG
>JAFQAG010000204.1 GCA_017416985.1 Clostridia bacterium | reverse complement strand
TAAATTTTATCTCATCCCTGATTTTTCAAGTTTTTCTTTGATGTCGGTTTTAATGGCGATTGGTCAGGTATTTTATTCTTTATCGCTTGCAATGGGAATTATGATAACTTACGGCTCGTATATGGGCAAGGATATAGATATTCAGCACAGTATAAAAATGACCGAGCTTTTTGACACATCTGTTGCTATTTTAGGCGGTTTAATGATTGTTCCTGCCGTTTTTGCGGCATCAGGCGGAAACTGCGACTCAATTAACGTCGGTCCAGGATTGTTATTCGAAACCTTGCCAAAAGTATTTGAGCAATTTCATTTTGGAAATTTATTTGGTGCACTGTTCTTTTTACTGGCATTATTTGCTGCCCTGACCTCTATAATTTCGCTTATGGAGGTCGTTATATCCTGGCTTATTGACAAATTTAATATGCACAGAACAAAGGCTACTTTATGGGTTTCTTTATTATTGTTTTTAACTGGAATACCAAGTTCGCTAGGTTACGGTGTATGGAAATATGTTACAATTTTTAATAGAAGTATTTTTGACTTTATTGATTATATAGCAAATAGTGTTTTAATGCCCTTAATTGCGATTGCAACCTGTGTATTTGTAGGATACTTTTTAGGTGTTAAAACTATTTTTGAAGAAGTTGAACTCTCTAGCAAGTTTAAGCATAAAAAATATTATGCGTTGATGGTTAAAGTCATTGTGCCGATTTGTATTGCAGCAATATGGATAAGCTCGGTCTTTAATATTTTATAAAGCGCAAAAAAATAAAGCACATTCATTTTTGAATGCGCTTTATTTAATACGTCAATCCTAATATATCATACACTTCATTAATTTGTTCTAAAAGAGTTTCGCCATATAACTCGGTCAAACGTTTTGCCGCTGCACCCATCTGACTTTTTCTTTTATGCATATTATGAGCATCAGAACCCAGAACACACGGACAGCCTGATTTTAAAAATCTTTTGGTCCAGCCTTTATCTTCAAGAACAGTTTCTGCATTTATTTGAAGAGCTACACCCATATCAAAAAATGGCTTTAGCTTTTTTATATCCCAAGGCATTCTTACATATCGCTCAGGATGCGCTAAAATAACTGTAATTTGCCAGTTGGATATTACTCTTTCTACCTCGTTATATACCCAAGCATCCCATTTTTCAAAAGGCAATTCCAACAATAGCAGATTACTGTCTTGTATGCACAGCATATCTAAATTTTCACGGACAGATATGCCTCTTGTTAATGCCACCTCTGCTCCAAGCAATATTTTAGGAAGCTTTGTATTTTTTTGCAATGCTCTTTGCGATAAATCTAAAAACGATTCTTCCCTTAACTTAATAAAATCATCTACCGCTCTTTTTTTGCCGTAATAATGCGGGGTTGCAACAATTACCTCTACGCCCTGACTCATTGAGTCAGATAACATTTCTATTGATACATCGCTATCCTCTGCACCATCATCAATTCCAGGCAGAAAGTGAGAATGAATATCTATCAAATTCAAGGAAATATCCCCCTCTCAAAAAGCTATTACTTCTTTTTACCGAGTTTAAATCCTTTAAAGCTTTTCTTCTCTTCTGTCTTTTTAGATTTCGGCTTTCTGTCACCATATCCGGGGCCGTTTACATATTCTTTATTTGCATAACTACTGTAATCATAAGAGTATTTTTTACGATATGAATATGAATAAGAATACTGTTTATCTTCGGATTCATTCATTAAAAATCCAAGGATTTTAGCTTCTGCAAATTCAAGCGACGAAATAGTTTTTTTCATCAAGTCGTGTGGTGTTTCGTTCTGTTTTAAAACAATTAAAACACCGTTTGCATGCTTTGCCATAACCATAGCATCGGCAACAAGATTTACCGGTGGGCTGTCTAAGAATATGTAGTCATAAACTTCGCTAAGCTCGCTAAGTGTCTGTTCCATTCTGGGATTTGCCAAAAGCTCAGCCGGATTCGGAGGAATATGCCCTGCCGAAATATAGTCTATGCCCTGTTTTTCACTGTATCGTATAACATCACTTATATCTACAAAACCTGCAAGCAAGTCTGCTAAGCCCTCTTCATTTCTTTCTTCCATATATTGATTAACTTTTGGACGACGAAGGTCCGCATCTATTAAAAGCACCTTAGCATTCATCTGTGCAAATGTAATAGCAAGGTTAATAGAACTTGTTGTTTTTCCTTCTCCAGCAACTGAGCTGGTTACTACAATTATTTTACAACCCTTTTTGCCAGCAAGAGTAAACATTATATTAGTACGTGCAATTTTATATGCTTCAATTGCTCTGAACGATATATTTTCGCCGGTAATCAATTTTGTAGACACAGGCTTTTGTGTCTGTTTATTCTGAAAGCTTTTCACTTTTGCCTCTCCAATCTTAAAAAATTATTTTATAATTCAATGTTAGGTATATTTCCTAAAATCGGATATTTATGCTGTTTAGTTAAATCTTCTTCATCTTTAATGCGGTTGTCAAGCAATTCTAACAGCAAAATAATTCCCATTGCTACTGCCGCTCCGAACATACCCCCTATAATGGTATTAACTCTGACCTGCGGACTTGACGGATATTCAGGAAGATTGCCGTAGTCAATAATCTCTACCGAACCACTTTTTATGATTCTGTCGATTTCTGCAGATGCATTGGTTAAAATGGTATTTACAATAATCTGAGCTTCGCGCGGGTCGTGCGCAACTGCTCTTATCTCCATTATCTCGGTTTCGTTTTTAGGTACCATATAGACCATTCTTGCTATCTGATCACCATCATAACCTAAGTCACTTTTTTCTGCAACCGTTGACATAAATGTTTTACTCTGTAAAAGCTCAACATATGTAAATACAAGCATCTGCGAGGTTGCCATATCTGCCATATTAACATTTTCAGACATTTTGTCACGTATATTGTTTACGTAAAGAGAACCTAAAGATGTATATGATGGTATTACCAAATAATTATTGTAACCAAAGAACAGTGCTGCTCCTATTATGCACGAAATACAAATAATCCACCATCTTTTCAGCATCATTCTTACTATGTCAATTAATGTTAAGTTTCTACTCAAAGAAAATCCTCTCCTTC
>JAFQAG010000203.1 GCA_017416985.1 Clostridia bacterium | reverse complement strand
GGTTACAGGCTTTGAAACAACTAAAAACGAAAGAAATTTAAGCGTAGGTTCCAAGGGTGCGCAGTTTGGAATGGAAATAGTTACTCTTGAAAATGGCGGAATTATAAAAAGCGTGCACGGCGGTCTTTATTCTCCTTCGGTGTGGTATGCAATGTATGGCTCTAAGGGTGCAATGGAAAGTCGCAGGGATATTGCTGATAAAAATGGTGGCGGAGTAACAGAAATATATATCAGCGCAGATGATTTTTCAGGGAGCATAGGCGCACCTAAATACGAAAACTATTTACCAAAGTTTGAAATGGCAGAAAAAGCAGAAGATTCAGGACACTTTGGTTCAGACTTTTATTTGTTCCATAATTTTGTCGAAAAAGTTAAAGGAAATCCTGATGCAGATATAGTGGATGTTTACGAGGCGCTTGATATGTTCTTGCCAGGACTGTTTGCCTTCCGCTCAATTTTAGATGGGGGCACAGCAAAAGAAATTCCTAACCTTCGTGACCGCTCGGTTCGTGATAAGTGGAGAAATGATACTGCCTGCACAGATCCTAAGGTTGCAGGCGATATGCTTCTTCCAACCTGCAAGAGCGGAACGCCTGATATTGACGATGGTGTATATGAATATATGAAAGAGTTATGGGATGAGGTTTGCCGCACAGGAAAAGGCGTAAGCTTTAATCTGGTATTTGAGCAGGGTAATAAAGATAAAAAATAATATTTTAAAAAGAGTATGTAAAAATTACATACTCTTTTTTGTTAGCAGTAAAATAATCTGTTGATTTATTTTAATTATTATATTATAATTGACACATACAGAATTTTATTGCATAAAATTCTTAAAAGCCTTTCGGCTTTTTGCGGTCTGTTGACCGCTGTGTCAATTGACGGTGTCGCAAAAATGCCCTTGCAAGCAAGCATTTTTACTCCTGGTAAAATGATTTAGTGACATCTAAATTGTACACGAATTTTATAATGTATTTATAAATGGAAATTATCAGGAATTGTAATGCGGATTTAAACAGCGGAGGAAAAACTATGAAATATGTTAATCAATTAGAGTATACTGACTGGCCTTATGTTACCAGAACTGCTATGAATGGTGAAGATTTTGAAAAGGGACGTACAACTACGATACGCAGCTCAGGATGCGGTTTATGTTCGGCTGTTATGGTGGCAGACCAATTGTTGCCTAATTGCGATTTTGAGCTGAAGGATGCTATAAAGCTTTCTTATGAGTGTGAGGCAAATCATATGGTTGGTACAGATTATAAGAGGTTTGCGCCTGCGTTTGCGGAAAAATGCAATCTTAAACTTGAAATGACAAAAGAGCCTGAGCGCTTGGGATACTGTTTGCGTACCGGTGGTGCAGCAGTACTTCATATAAAAGGTGATAGAGATGGTTATGTTGGTGTATTCAGTCACAAGGGGCATTATGTAGTTGCGATTTCTGAAGAAAGTGACGGGCGTATTGCCATTTTAGATCCTTCACTAAAAATAGGTAAATATGAAGAAGAGGGACGCAATGGCTTAGTTGAATTAAAAAATGATGTAATTGCACTTTGTGATATGCAGACAATAATCAAGGATACCTTGCCTGCAAATCCTGCGTTTTACCTGTTTTGGAGAAAATAATATGACACTATAATTAAATACAATTTAAATAAAAAACGTTTATCATAAGATAAACGTTTTTTATTGTTTTTGGTAAACTTTTATTTGCAAAAATAAAAATATTGTGGTAAAATAAATATATAAACACTTTGTGAATTGATAAAATGCAACTTGGGGTTGCGGTAAAATCAATGGCTAGTTGGTTGAATGTGGTGTATAAATTTGGTATTATCAGCATATAGTAAATTCGTAGAATAAGGAGTGGTATTTATTATGACAATAGGTGAAAAAATTGCTCAGCTTCGCACATCGGCAGGTATTTCACAAGAACAGCTTGCTGAAAAAATTTCGGTTTCACGTCAGTCGGTATCTAAATGGGAAATGGATCAGGCGCTTCCGCAAATCGACAAGGTGCTTTTAATTTGCGAGCTGTTCGATATTTCTACCGATGAACTCTTGCTTGATAAAATAAAAATACAGGGCATTAATTCAAATGAAAATTTACAAAATAAATATTTTGGAACTGACGGATTCAGAGGCGAGGCAAATATAGGTCTTACCTCTATGCAGGCATATAAAGTCGGCAGATTTTTGGGGTGGTATTTTTCATCTGAATTGTCAGGATGTGATAAACCTGGATATCGTCCTCGTATAGTAATAGGTAAGGACACCAGACGCTCCAGCTATATGTTAGAGTATTCAATTGTTGCAGGCATAACAGCATCCGGAGCAGATGCCTATATGCTTCACGTTACAACGACTCCTAGTGTGTCTTACGTAACGCGTCAGGATGAATTTGACTGTGGTATTATGATAACTGCATCACATAATCCTTTTTATGATAACGGAATTAAAGTTATAAACCGTTACGGCGAAAAATTAGATGATAAAACAACTGCTCTTATAGAATCGTACATTGATGGTGATATGAAGGCGTTAGGCATTAAGCAGAATGATATTCCTTTAGCCAGAAGAGAGAGAATAGGCTGCATTGTTGACTATGTTTCGGGCAGAAACCGTTATGTCGGATATTTAATTTCGCTTGCATCTAATTCTTACAAAAATTTAAAGATTGGTCTTGATTGTGCAAACGGCGCATCGTGGATGATTGCAAGGTCTGTTTTTGCGGCACTGGGCGCTCAGACTGTTGTTATAGGTGCAGAGCCTGATGGTCTTAACGTTAATAACGAATGTGGCTCTACACATATAGAAAAGCTGTGCAGACTTGTAAAGGAACAGCATTTAGATGTCGGTTTTGCCTTTGATGGTGACTGCGACCGATGCATAGCGGTAGACGAAAACGGAAAAGTTGTTGACGGCGATGCAATGCTTTATATATTCGGAAAAAGATTAAAATCACGTGGAATGCTTAATAAAAATACAGTTGTTGCAACTGTT
>JAFQAG010000202.1 GCA_017416985.1 Clostridia bacterium | reverse complement strand
CCCCAAACGTATATGGGAGGCCTTAGCGGCTGGTGGACAGGGTATGATAGCCGTTGCGGCTGCGTGTGGTGTTGCCGGCATGATTGCAGGAACAATCACAATGACCGGTCTTGCAAATATGATGATTAACGGAATCGTTGTTTTAGCAGGAAATCATGTAATTATAGCGTTGTTTTTAACCATGCTTTGCTGTATTGTTTTAGGTATGGGTGTTCCTACTACTGCAAACTATTGTATTATGGCAGCGACCTGTGCTCCTATTTTGGTACGTATGGGTGTTCCGGCTATTGCAGCGCACTTTTTCGTATTCTATTTCGGTATTGTTGCAGATTTAACTCCGCCGGTTGCTTTGGCGGCATATGCCGGTGCAGCTATTGCGCAGGCTAACCCTATGAAGACGGCAGTAACGGCAACTAAGCTTGCAATTGGAGCATTTATCGTGCCGTATGTGTTTGCTTTAAATCCTGCAATGCTGCTTATTGATACTACTGCAATGGATGTAGTGCTGATTGTTATTACCTCGCTTATAGGTATATTCTCGGTATCAGCATCCTTAGAAGGATATCTTCTTAGAAATATGGCATGGTATCAACGAATTATCTGTCTTGCAGGCGGCTTACTTCTGATTTATCCGGGCTGGGTTACCGACAGCATTGGTGTCGCTTTGGTAGCGGTTGTTTTAATACTCCAGCTTATAAGCAGAAAAAAATCAATTGCATAAATATAAAATGACAACTTCTTTATAGAGGTTGTCATTTTGTTTTTATTGTGTTAAAATTAAGTTTGATAAATTGTTCGGAAATTTTAGAATAATTCATTATAAATAAAACTAAGCCAATCGCATTGTTGGAGGAAATATATTATGCTTATAGATTTTCATACACACGCATTTCCTGATAATGTTGCACCAAAGGCTATGGAGCAACTGTCGTATGTCAGCGGAGGTCTTGTACCTCAAAGTGATGGAACGATTTCATCTTTAAAAAACGAAATGGAAAAAGACGGAGTGGATATTTCGGTTGTGCTGTCTATTGCTACGAATCCGAAGCAACAGACAAATGTAAATAATTTTGCGAAAGAGATAAATGACGAAAAATCTGTTTTTGCGTTTGGGTCTGTTCATCCTGACGCAGAGAATGCGTTAGATGAACTTGAACGCATCAAGGATATGGGTTTAAAAGGCGTTAAGTTTCATCCTGAATATCAAAGGTTTTATGTTGATGATGAAAAAATGAAGCCTATTTATAAAAAGATTTCGTCGCTTGGGCTTGTAACAGTCTTTCACTCTGGGTATGACTACGGATACGCACCGCCGTATCATTGTATGCCTGATAACCTTCTCGGTGCGTTAAAATGGTTTGATGCTCCTGTAATTGCGGCACATTGGGGCGGTGTAAATTGCGGAGTTGAGGCTATAAAAAAACTTTGCGGAAAAGATGTCTGGTTTGATTTGTCTTTCGGATACGGCATAATGCCAAAAGCCATTGCACAGGAAATTGTTGATAAACATACTCCAGACCGCCTTATCTTTGCTTCTGATATGCCGTGGCACAGACCGTCATGGGAAAAACGACTTATAGAAACTTTGGATATTTCGCAAAATGATAAGGATAAAATTTATTACAAAAACGCCTTAGATTTATTGAATATTATAAAACAGTAAGAGCGATAAAAACAATTAAAAAAGCGCTTTTACCTAGCGCTTTTTGTTTAAAACGTCGCTGATCGCCTCGGCGATATATCCACCTGCGCGAATTGCCTCGTTTAAGGTGTTAGTGCTGGAGCCGACCTCTATAATCATCGAGCCTTTGGTCATATGCTGATTAAATCGTTCGGTGCGCACGTTTATTGGTCTGCACAGATTAGGATGTATTTCATCTAATCTGCTCTGAATTTTTGTAGCAAAGCTAAGGTTATGTCGCCAGTCTGGGTGGTGCAAATCCATTGCATCTGTTCCTATAACGAACATAATTTGTGCGGCATCCTTGCCGTTTTCTGTTTGAGTGGGCTTTAAGTGCAACTCGGTCGGCTTGCCTGAATCGCGCACTGTGTAGTCACGGTGTACGTCTAAAACAATTTCTAAAGACGGATATTTTAATAGATTTTTTTGTATAACACTCAATGCATTTTTGTATGAACCATTATAGTCAGGCTGGTCGTTTTTGGTGGTATCGTGGATAGTTTTAATTCCTGCACGATTAAGCGAATCGGCTATTTCTTTGCCTATTCTGACAACGTTTTGTGAGTCATCTGTGCTACGACCGCCGGGACTGTCTGAGTATGCCTCTGAGGTATGTGTATGTACAATTAAAACACGTGGTTCGTTGTTTTTAGACACAAAGTTTAATGGTGCGTTTAAAAGGGTGTTAGCATCAACTGCATATTCAGTTGCGTTGTTGTATGTAAGACCTTTTGCTGCCATACTTAGTGTCTGAACCTTTATATTGTTAATTTGCTCTGTTTTTTCTTTGATTTCACTGTTTTTTTTATCCGAGCGCTTGGCTCTTATGCTCATATCCCACTTGGCAGCATATTTTTTTGCCATAGCATCGTTTGAACTGATAACGGGAAAAACAGAATTTATAATATCGTATTTATTGGGCAAAACGATTGAAAAATTATCTGGCAGCATAGGAAAAACCAAGCGCAGACAAGCGGTTAAAATATTGGTGTTTGTAAAAAGGCTTGTCTTATGTGTTGCAGATGAAAAAAGAAGAATTGACATAAACATACAAATAATAAAAATAATCGCATAAAAAGAACGTTTTAAGTTGTGAACGTTATAGGTTCTGCTTAAAAAACGTCGTTTTCTGCGATTGTATCCCGTATGCATGGCAATTCCCTCCTGTTTTATAATATGTATATGCGGCTTGTCTTAAAAATATTCCTACGAGGTGAGATATGGATACAAATTTTAAAAATGATAGCAACAAGCTTTCAGAAAACGGAATAAGACAGTTTTTAAAAAGTAATACTGACAGAAAAATTATAATTTTTGATGAAGTAACTTCGACTAATACATTGGCAAAAGAACTTTTAAAATCTGAGTTAGACGGAGCAATGCTTTTATCCGAAAAGCAAACGGCAGGCAGAGGACGGATGGGCAGAAGCTTTTTTTCACCTGACGGAAGCGGAATTTATATGAGCATTGGCTTAAAGCCAAAGATTGCGGCAGAAAAGTCGGTGCTTATTACCGTTGCTGCAGCGGTTGCAGTATCACGTGCACTCGATTTGATGTTTGGTGTTGATACCGAAATAAAATGGGTAAACGATATATATTATAAAGGAAAAAAAGTGTGCGGAATTTTAACAGAAGCGGTTTTTGAAAACGAAAGCGGCAAAATTTTAAATGCAGTTTTGGGAATCGGTATTAATGTTAATATGCCAAAAGGCGGCTTTCCTGAAGACATAAAAGATAAGGCTGGTGCTATTTCTTCGGCAGACCACATAAGCCGAAATCGTATAGCGGCTGAGGTGGTAAATCAGTTTGATATGATATATAAAGATTTAGAAACGGCAGAATTTTTAGAAGAATACAGAAAAAAATCCTGCTTAATAGGCAAAAAAGTTTTGGTTATGCCGATACATAATGAACAGTATTATGCAGTCGTTAAAGATATAGACGAAAAGGCACAGCTTGTGGTTAAAACAGAGGGGGGCAGAGTTTTAGCACTTTCTGGCGGAGAGGTGAGCATTGTCCCTGAATTGTAATAATAAAGTACTTTTCAAAATGCGGCTTATATGCTATACTAAAGTTAAATACTAATAAAAGAGGGATGAATATAATGAAAAAGTTAATTTCTGTTTTGTTGACCTTGATGCTTGTTTTTTCAAGTGTAGCTGCTTTTGCGCAGGTATTTTCAGACATTGAAGGTCATTGGGCGGCTGAAGAAATATTAAGCGCACACAGCAATAAGATAATAAGCGGCGACGGTGACGGAAGATTCCGTCCGAACGATAACATATCTAGAGCCGAGTTTATGAAAATGGTAACAGCTATGCTGGCTGAAAAACTTCATACCAAAATTCCAGATATGAGTGGAGAACATTGGGCAGACAAGTACTATAATTTTGCGACTCAGGTATATCTTGCAGCTATTGACGAGATTAGTTATGATGGTGTTTCAGCAGGACTTATGTCAAAGGATAACTACGACTATCCTATTAGACGATGGGAAATGGCTTACATAGTAGACAACGCAATCGCCAATATTTTTGGCATACGAATGCCTTATGAGCAGGGTGCAATTGCGGATATGGAACAAATTGAAGAAAAATATAATGTGCTAATTTATGCAGCAATCCATAATGTGGTGGGACTTGGTATCGCACAGGGCGATGAAAAAGGCAATTTTAATGCGGCTGCAAGCGGAACAAGAGCCGAGGCAGTAACCTTAGTAAACCGTATGGCAACCGTGGTTGATGAAATGATTGCATACCATGAAACAATTATGTCACAGCAGCAGGCCGAGCAAGAGGCTTATGAAAAAGCAATAGACGATAGCTTGGTTACCTATACAGAAATTCCTGAGGGACATCCTGTTGTTAAGGTTACAATGGAAAACGGAAAATCTTTTGAAATAACTCTTTATCCTGAATATGCACCACAAACCTGTGCTAATTTTATAAAGCTTGTTAAAGACAAATTCTATGACGGACTTACATTCCACAGAATTGTAGAGGACTTTGTTGCCCAGGGCGGTGATCCTGACGGGAACGGTACCGGTGGCTCAGAAGGAGCGGTGTATGGCGAGTTTTTAAGTAACGGCTTTAAGCAAAATGAGCTAAAGCATGAAAAAGGTACTGTATCAATGGCAAGAACACAGCATCCGAACTCTGCGACAAGTCAGTTCTTTATATGTTATGATGCTGCAAGCTTTCTAGATGGCGAATATGCAGCTTTTGGTAAAGTTACAAAGGGTATGAGTACAGTTGAAGAATTTTTAAAGGTTGAAAGAACAGCAGATGCAACAGGTGAACCTTCAACTCCTGTAACTCCGATTAAGATTAAAAAAGCAGAAATTATAAAGAAAAAGTAAAAAAGGCTGTCGTATTTAGCGCAGACCATTTAAAGAAAAACTTTTTAAGACATAAGTTTGTAATTAAATAGAAAGATAAAAAAAAGAGCTGTTGCTATTTAGCAACGGCTCTTTTGTCGGAATAATCCGAACGTTTTTTTAAGATAATAATTCTTTAGCAATGGCATTGATTTGTTTTCCGTCAGCACGACCTTTAGTTTTAGGACGAACGGCTGCCATTACCTTTCCGATGTCGCGCATCGACTGCGCACCTGTTTCGGAAATCACTTCTTTTATAATCTCGGTGAGTTCCTCTTCTGAGAGCTGTGCGGGCAAATATCCCAACAAAATCTCAAGCTCTCGGTTTGCGGCATCAATTAAATCTTGTCTGCCGCCTTTTTCAAACTCGACCAAAGCATCACGTCGGCTTTTAACTTCCTTTGCAATTACTTCTAAAATATCCTCATCGTTTAGCGTTATTTGTTGATCCTTTTCTTTTTGAAGGATTGCGGCACGCACGAGTTGAACTGTATTCTTCTTAATCGTGTCTTTTTCCTTCATAGCGTCTTTCATATCGCTAAGTAATGTATCTTTGAGGGACATTCCCTTTCACCCTCCTTTAAAACAGTGCTTCAAGGTATAAAAGTCCTATCTGAACTTACGTTTTCTTGCTGCCTCGGATTTTTTCTTTCTTTTTACGCTGGGTTTTTCATAGTGTTCTCTTTTTCTGATTTCAGATAAAACACCATCCTTGGCACAGGAACGCTTAAAACGTCTGAGCGCGCTATCTAAAGATTCATGATCTTTCAGACGGATTTCTGACATGTGAATTCCCTCCCTCCACTGCATTGGGTTCCGCAACTTTATTAAAAGGTTATAAAGCCACAAAATTTATTATACCCTATTATATATATTGATGTCAACTAATTTTTTTATTAATTTATCAACTTTTACAAT
>JAFQAG010000201.1 GCA_017416985.1 Clostridia bacterium | reverse complement strand
TATAAAACCCATAAAGATATGTTTTGTGACATAAAGGCGGCATATAAAAAAGCCGCAGATAGTGTAAATGCCGATATGTTAATTCCGTGCGGCGAGTTAATTGTAAATCTTTTAGATGCAGGAATTGAAAGAGTACACCGTGACGAGTTCCATACAACCTATGGTCTTGGCCGCTACGCAATGGGACTTTTGTGGTATAAGATGCTCAGCGGAAATAGTATAGAAAATATTTCTTTTTGCGATTTTGACGAAGAAGTATCTGATAAAGAAATTAAAATTGCAAAAGAATGTGTTGTAAAAACAATAAAACAGTATAAATAAAATAAAAAAGTCGTAGCAAATAGCTACGACCTTTTTATTTTATATCAACCCATATAAAAATCCAATAATAGCATTACGCAAAAGCCTATTAAAAGGGCATATGTTGCACCACGCTCTTCGCCGTGATGTGTTTCGGGTATCATTTCATCACTTATTACATAAAGCATCGTTCCGCCTGCAAAGGCAAGCGCAAACGGCAGTATGGCATTTGATATGCTGACGGCTGCATATCCTAAAAATGTTCCCAAAACCTCGACAAGTCCAGTAAGTGATGCTACAAACAGTGTTCTTTTTTTGCTCATTCCGCCAGCTAACATAGGAGCGATTATAACCATTCCCTCGGGGATGTTCTGAAGAGCTATACCGCCTGCTATGGTTAATGCCTCTGCGGTGTTGCCCGTTCCAAAGCCTACACCTGCGGCTAAGCCCTCGGGCAAGTTATGTATGGCAATAGCCATTACAAAAAGCAAAACCTTATTCAGCTTGTCGTTGTTTTCTGAATGCGATTCTATATCAACACCTGATAGTCTGTGCAGATGCGGTATAAGTTTGTCTAAAACATTGAGCATTAACGCTCCGCAAAAAATACCGATAATTGTAACAAAAACTGCACCGTTTCCGCCATATTCAAGCGATGGCATAATAAGTCCGAAAAATGCGGCACACAGCATAACTCCTGCCGCAAAGGATAAAACCAAATCACTGAATTTATGTGAAATTGTTTTTGTAAAAAATCCGATTAATGCACCTATTACTGTCGCTCCACCGACTCCAAGTGCCGTAAGTAACACAAGATTCATTGAATTTCCTCCTTGCATAAAATCATTTATTTATATCTTCGTAAATATATTTTATAAATGCCTCAGCGATGTCAAAATCACTTAATGAGTACAGCATTCTGGCACCGACAACGTCTTCAATTTCGTTTAATACCCAATTTCCGTTATGCAGTATAAAGTCAAAGCCTGCATAGTCTGAAGAAATTTCAGAACGTAGCTTTTCTATTATAAAAAGCTGCTCTTTTGTGGGAGTAAATAATTCCACCTTTCCCCCAAGTGAAAAATTACTGCGAAAATCGTCAGTCGATGTTCTTTTAACCGCCATAAGCGGCTTATCCCCTAAAACATAAACCCTTACATCTACACCTAGCTGCGATGCTGGTTTTTGAGCAATGTATCCGTCTTTGTTTTTTAGATTTAAAGCGGCTGAGTCCTGCTCGTTGTTTATCCAGAAAACTTCACTTCCGCCGTGACCGTTTTTAGATTTAATTATAAAAGGATAGTCAAAGCTGACGCTAAAAGAATCATAAATCTCTATGGTATCCATTACAGGTATATCTATCTTTTGGCACAAGGAGTAGGTCAGCCATTTGTCATTTGCAATCTTTACCGTGCTTAAATTGTTGTAGCAACGAATATTTTTCGATTCATAAAAATCATTTACAATGCCATATCGGGTTCGGTTTATACAAAAATCAATATCCTTTATTTTAGATATACTTTCAAAATTCGTGTTGTCTAAAATTGCAAAAGCTAAATCAATATTGTAGCTTTTTGAAATATCAATCAAACGCTCGATAAACCATTTGTTTTTTAAAGCATCGGCCTCGCCGTAAAGTAACAGTCCTTTTATCATTTTAATTCCTCTGCAATATAATTAATTATGTGCTCGGCTATATTTATCCCTGTACACTCTAAGGTGCTTTTAAAATGCGGATTCGAATTAACCTCACACACGATAGCTTCTTCGTCTGGTCCGAATAAAATATCTACCCCTGCAAAGTCTAAATTTAATGCTTTGGCGGCGACTGTTGCAAGCTGTTTTTGCGCATCCGACGGGATAAAGGGCTTCATATTACCGCCGTTTATAATATTAGAGCGAAAATCATTTTCATTATATCTTAGCATCGAGGCAACAACTTGCCCGCCCACAACGTTTATTCTTACATCTTTTCCACAGCTGGTTTTTATAAACTCCTGAAAAACAAATTCTTTATATCCTATTCTTTCAATAATTGCTTTTGCCTCATCCTCGGTATTTGCCAAAAATACCTGCTGACCAAACGAGCCAAAAGATTCTTTTATAATAATTGGCAAGCCTAAGCGGTCAATCGCATTTTTTAAAAAAGTAAAATCGTTATATCCTATGCTCTCAAAGGTTTTGGGCGCAATTATGGTTTTAGGAATCCGAACACCTGCCTGCGCTAATCTGATATAAGTCTGTGCTTTGTTGTCGCAGCTATAAATGGCATCAGCAGAATTAAAAACACGCACGCCTGCATTCTCCAGCATTTGCGCAAGCAAAACGTCTTTATCCCAGAAGATTACAAAATCCGGCAGAGTGTAGTTAGAAAAATCACTGCCGACAATATCTGAAATTTCCTGACTTTTTAAAAGCTTTAAAGAAATGTTTTTTAATTTAGCAGATTCTAATAACAAAGCATAAATTTCTTTAAATTTGTCAGAATCCATAAACGAATTAACAATTAACCAGCCGTTCATCCTGTTCCTCCTGCTTGCCATAGTATACATCAATTTTATCATACAAATAATAACAAATCAATATTTTAATGCGGTTATATGCAGTTAAATCAAGCAAACAGTGTAAATAAATTAAAAAAATACTTGACAAAATAAATTATATATGTTAGAATATATTTCGATTTAAAACGCTGAGATGCGGAATAGTATGCAAAAACTTTC
>JAFQAG010000200.1 GCA_017416985.1 Clostridia bacterium | reverse complement strand
GAATACATCATGGCACACGGCAATCCTAATGTCATTCTTTGTGAACGAGGTATTCGTACATTTGAAAAATATACTCGCAATACATTGGATTTAAGTGTTATTGCAATCATTAAACAAAGAACCCATCTTCCTATCATCATTGATCCATCTCATGCCACCGGTGATTGGAGCTTGGTTGAGTCTGTTTCTTTAGCTGCGGTTGCAGCAGGTGCACCCAAGCACTGCATACAGTGGATTGAAACGCCGTCTATCGATGCAACAAGAGAGCTTATGAATCACCCCGGAATATCTCTTATTCTTGCAACAGGTGGCTCTGCAATGGTAAGAGCTGCATATAGCGCAGGAAAGCCTGCATTGGGCGTAGGACCGGGAAATGTACCCTGCTACATTGAAAAAACAGCTGATGTAAGCCGTGCCTGCACCGACCTTATTCTTTCTAAAAGCTTTGATAACGGAATGATTTGCGCATCAGAGCAGGCAGTAATCGTAGATAAAGAAATTCAGGATAAATTCGAAGACTTTATGCAAAACTACGGCTGCTATTTTTTAAATGATGAAGAGGTCGCAAAAGTATCAGACTATGTAATATCTCCAGAAAGTCAGACAGTAAATTCCGCCGTTGTAGGAATGCCGGCATATGAAATTGCCAAAAATGCAGGAGTAAATGTTCCCAAAACCACAAAAATTCTTATCGCCCGAACAAGCGGTGTCGGACCTGAATATCCGTTATCCAGAGAAAAATTATCACCGGTTTTGGCTTATTTTGTCGTAGATGATTATAAACAGGGCTTTAAAATTGCAAAACAAATGCTTGAATTTGGCGGTTTAGGTCACTCTGCTGTTATACACTCAAATGACACCGAGCTTTGCAATCAGTACGGCAAAGAAATGAAGGTAGGACGTGTTATAGTAAACTCCCCCTCATCACAAGGCGCAATAGGCGATATTTATAACACAAACACTCCATCTTTAACACTTGGCTGCGGCTCGTTCGGACGCAACTCAACAACATCTAACGTATCAAGCGTTAATCTTATTAATAAAAAAAGACTCGCCAGAAGAAAGGTCAATATGCAGTGGTTTAAAATTCCTCCAAAAATTTATTTTGAAGAGGATTCTGTACAATACCTGCAAAAAATGCCCGATATTACCCGTGCCTTTATTGTAACCGATAATATGATGGTACAGCTAGGATACGTTGACCGTGTGCTTTATAATCTGCGCAAGCGTCAGGAATATTGTCATAGCGAAATTTATGCAGATGTAGAGCCGGACCCGTCGGTTGAAACAATAATGCGTGGTGTTGACGCTATGAATAAGTTTAAACCAGACGTAATTATTGCCTTAGGCGGTGGCTCTGCTATGGATGCTGCAAAAGGAATGTGGCTGTTTTACGAGCATCCCGAAACAGACTTTGACGGCTTAAGACTTAAATTCTTAGACATAAGAAAAAGAGCCTTCCACTTCCCTAAGCTTGGTGCAAAAGCACAAATGGTATGTATCCCCACCACTTCAGGAACAGGCTCTGAGGTAACATCTTTTTCAGTTATAACCGATAAACTAAACGGAAATATTAAATATCCGTTGGCAGACTACGAATTAACACCAGATGTAGCAATTATCGACCCTCAGTTTGTATATTCCTTGCCAAAAGGCGTAACTGCCGACACAGGTATGGATGTTTTAACACACGCAATCGAGGCATACGTGTCAGTCTTAGCATCTGACTATACAGACGGCTTGGCAATGAAAGCAATCGAGCTGGTGTTTGCAAATCTTCCCAAGGCATATTCAAACGGAAACGACCGTGATGCACGAGAGAAAATGCATAACGCATCTGCAATAGCGGGTATGGCATTTACAAACGCATTTTTAGGGCTTAATCACTCGATGGCACACAAATTAGGCGGTGAGTTCCACGTAGCGCACGGCAAAGCCAACGCAATTTTATTGCCTTATGTAATTGGATATAATGCTGATAAACCTACAAAATTTGCATCATTCCCCAAATACGGAAAGTTCGTGGCAGATGAAAAATACGCACAAATTGCACGTCACTTAGGCTTAGAGGCAAAAACCGCACAAGAAGGTGCGCAAAACCTTATAACAGCAATTAAAAAGCTTATGAAAATTCTAGACTATCCTATGACCTTAAAAGAAATAGGAATACCCGAAAAAGAGTTTTTAAGCAAGCTCGATAAACTGGCTGAAAATGCATTTGAAGACCAGTGTACAACAGCAAATCCACGTTATCCGTTAGTTTCAGAAATTAAAGAGCTTTATAAAATGGCATATTATGGGAAGTAAATGTTTGGATGTAGAAAAAACGCAGACCAAGCAAAGCAGAAAGTAGTGCAAACGGTAAAAGACTACCGTCTGTACGCATTGCTAAAAAATTATATTGTTTTCTGTCTTGCAATAAGTGGTAACGGTTCCAAGGCAGAGCCTTGAGTCGTTTCAAGGGGGTTAAAGGGGGGAAATCGAAATCCCCCCTTTGTTTTGCTTCTTTTGCAATCAAAAGAAGGCCCGTCCGGCAGGACTTGCTAACTTTTATTTTTGCATTTAAGTAAATTCAGAAAAATCATACAACACTTGCTTTTTTATTCTATTTATGCTATAATTTAAAATGCCAAACATAATTCAATATTTTTAACTACTATGTATGTGTTTTTTTATACCTTTTGGTAAAAATGCATGCTCTATTTCACATACACTAGTAGTTGTATTTGAATTATGTTTGGCGACATTATGAGCAATGCATTTTTCGGTGCATCGCTTTGATGCACCTTTTTTTGTGCAAAAATTAGCTAAAAAATACAAAATACATACTCCTACTGCGAAGTAAATTTAAAAAAGCCTGCCAAACGGCAGGCTTTCACTCTTTTATTATTGTGCATTTTTTAAATCATTCATTTTTTCATCTAATTCAGCCAAGCTTTCACCCATTGCCTGCCAGTCATTAGATGCCGATGCCGATTTAAACTTCTCATAGCTTTCAATAGCCCTCTTTACCTTTTCAGACACATCAGTTATTTCCTCAGTTGTAATTTGCGTATTTTCTTCAATCAGGTTTTCCGGCTGAGCTATCGGGGTTGTTCCTTTTGCCTCGCTGAGCACCTTATAAATCGCATCATAAATGCTTGATTCCATAGCAATCGAATCCTTATATGCCACAACCACACGTTTCATTTCAGGAAGCGATGCATTATTTTTAGACGTTATATAAACAGGTTCAACATAAAGCAGCGAATCTTTAAACGGAATAACCAAAAGATTACCTCTGATTACGCTCGAACCACCCTGCCCCCACAATGTCATTTCTCTTGAAATATCGGGGTCGTTATCAATTTTATTTTCTATCTGCATTGGTCCGTAAACAGTTTCGCCCTTAGGGAATCGGTATAAAACAAGCTCGCCATAATGCTCTGCGTTTGTACGCATAGCTAAAAGTCCGACCATATTATATTTATCGCCAAGAACATACGGCAGAACCAAAACAAGCTCTTCTCCTGCGCCCTCTTCAACCTGCATCACGTTAAAATATGGCTCCATTGTCACTTCTTCAGCCTCATATTTTTCGGTGGATACACGCCAGACATCAGCCTTATCATAGAACTGACCCGAATCAGCTATATGATATCTCTGATACATCTGCGCCTGCACTTTAAACATTTCTTCAGGTACACGAATATGACTTTTTATTGCAGCATCTATCGGCTCATCTGTAAACAGCGTTGGATATATCTGCTTATACGCCGCACAGACAGGATCATTTTCATCAATTACATAAAACTTCATATCACCTGTGTATGCATCAATTATAACCTTAACTGAATTACGAATGTAGTTTATATTTCCGTACGGCTGCGAATAAGGATAGTATGCCGATGTTGTATACCCGTCAATTATCCATTTAAGCTCGCCGTTATCGTCAACTACTATATACGGGTCAGAGTCATACTTAAAAAATGGTGCTACAAGCTTTACTCTATCCATAATGTTACGATTTATTAAAATGCGGCTTTCGCTGCCAATATTACCAGACACCAGCATTTTATAATCCTTATAATAAATCGAGAACATTAATCGTTTAAAAAAGTCCAGCTTAACGCCTGTATTTCCGTCAAAACTGTTTTCATAATCTGTCGAGCCTTCTGAATAATCAAGCTCTTTGCTGTTCGGTCCAACAATTACATAATCATTCGTAAGCTCACCGTAATAGATTCTGGGTTGTTTTAACTCAGGCATTCCGCCTGTTGATTGTGGGGGAATATCCTTGATATAAAACTGCGGCTGACCCTCTGCAGTAACACGGTTAATGGGGCTTGCAACCACACCAAAGCCGTGTGTATATCGAAATACCTGATTCGCATAAGACCGTGCCGACTCTTCCATATTATCTTTGTTAAGCTCACGAGCCGCTAAAAATACTGCATGAAGCTTTCCGTCTAATGTGTATGGTGCAATATCAATATCGTTAAAATTATAATACCGTTTTAAATATTGCAACTGATTATATGCAGTGAGCGTCGCCTGAAAATCTGTTATACGTATATTGTCAATCTGATTATGATTTTCTTCAATATCTGCTTCTGTAAGATTATTATCTATCTCAAACTCATACTCTGTTACATCATTTAAAGCATACGCATCACGTGTTGCCTGCATATTATTTGCAATATATTCGCTCTGAATATTTCGCTCATTAGGACTTACAACGATAGTATCTACAACAAGCGATGCCGCACCCACTAAAATATATACCGCAGGAATAACCGCTATTGCAATTAAAGTTGCTAAGTATTTTTTACGATATAAAAATACAATACCAAGTAAAATTATTATCGCTAAAAGAATCGGCATAAATCTGTAAAAATTCATCCAGATATTTGCATCTATAAATCCTGCACCGAAAATATCGTTTTGCGCACCGAAATACGAATACATAACATTTTCAGCAGTAAATTTATAGGTTAATGCCGAAAGTGCAAAATAAACCAAAAGGTTTATTGCTATATGCACAACTGCACTGCGATGATTCAAAATAATATCTTTAAGATTTTTTGAGCCGTGCTTTAAAAACAGCACAACATACACAATTGCAATTGCAACAATCTGCAACATTAAAGTTCCCTTTAGTGCAGAGACAACCGTTATTAAAAACGGTCTTGTAAATATATAATAGCCTATATCCTGATTAAAAAGTGGGTCAGCTATCCCAAACTCACTGCCGTTTAATGCCATAAGCAGCTTCATATAAAGGTCGTTTCCTAAAACTCCGCTGCCCATAAATGCCAACACTAATGACAAAAGGACATAAGGCCATTTTTTATTAAAGAGTTCAAAACTGAAAATACGGCTGATTGCCAATTTTTTTACCAATAAAATGTTTATTAAAAGCAGAATAAAAAGTATAACAAAGCCTATACCTTGTGTTACAGCCTTGCTTACCAGATTTGTTATAAAAATATCGGTAAAGTTTGGTCCTACCTCTTTAATCTGCCAATATTCCATCAAAAAGCGATAGCTTTCTTTAACAAGTGCAATAAGCACCAATAATACAAAAAAGGCAATTAAAATAGCTTTTGACCTTTTTGTGTTTTTAGGTTTTGAATATTCTGATGCAAAATCACTCGTTGTTTTTTTATTAAAACGGTTAAAAAAACTATTCATAAAGCAATCCTCCGTTTTATAGAATTATTCGTTTTCCGGGAATAGCGCTTCCGCAAAATCGTGCGGATTAAAGCTTTGCAGGTCGTCAATTCCCTCTCCTACACCAATAAGCTTAACACCAATGTTCTGTTCACGCGAAAGAGCGATAACAACTCCGCCCTTTGCCGTTCCGTCAAGTTTGGTTAAAATAACGCCTGTAATGTTTGCAACAGCTGCAAACTCACGTGCTTGAATAAGTGCATTCTGACCTGTTGAGCCATCTAATACCAACAACACTTCGTTATCAGAATGACCTGTTTCTCTCTCGATAACCCGTGCTGTTTTCTTAAGCTCATCCATAAGATTTTTCTTATTATGCAGTCTGCCTGCTGTATCACAGATTACAATGTCGGCATTTCTTGCCTTTGCCGCAGCAATTGCATCAAATACTACCGCAGACGGATCTGAGCCTTCCTGATGACGAACAATGTCCACT
>JAFQAG010000199.1 GCA_017416985.1 Clostridia bacterium | reverse complement strand
TTTCAAGCACAATATGCATTTTTAAAACTGAGCCATTCTCATATAAGCGGCACTCTGGGCGGAACTGATAATGACGCGTAAATGAAACGTTATATTCCAAAACGCCACCAACTGCCATATAACGACCGTTTTCATCCTCACCGCAAGCTAAATATGCAGTTTTGTACGGCATAATATGAATTTCGCCGTGATGCGGATGTGTGCTGTCAGGAGCGCCAACGTTGCCAACTCCACAATGATATAAAAATCCGCCATAGGTATCTAAAAGCACTTTTGCGGGAGCAGGCTCTTTTAATGTGGTCTTCATTTTAAGGTCACGACCTGCAAAATTTATATCCCAAACATTTTGACCGTGGAACGGTAAAATAACGATGTTGCCCTTGGTATTTTCAATTCTTAAAGCTTCGATGCCTGTTGAATAACAATAGGCGATAGCCTTCATTGCTCCGTTTTCTGCCAAAAGAAATTCTTTATCAGAAAACATTTCTTTTTTTAAGTTAAGCTTCATGTTAATCACCTCGTTTGTAAAAAGGCGGCAAAATTCGCCGCCTTTAAACTGATTACTGAATTTTATTTTCAAGATATTCTAATGACTGTCTTACCATCTCGTCGCCAAGCTCTTTAGATGCTTCAGCAGCGCTGGCAGTAAACCAGTGCTTAATGTCATTTAATCTCTCGAGCTTAACAGCTTCAGGGTATAAAGACATTAAAATAGAGCATTCATATTTGCCTGCGTGGTCATAACCAGTTGCATTCTGAACCTCGGTGCTCATGGTAGGAATAACCTTAATCCAGCTAAACGGGTCATCGCCGCCGCCTAAATTATCATAATATGATGCGTAATTTTCGCTGCCCCACCAGCCGCGACCCTGAGTTTTTTCAAGGTATCTCATAATAGCTCTTTGAGATGCTTTCATATAAGAAAGAGTCATTGGCTTTAAGTTTTCCTGCTCGAACTGGTGGTGAATAACAACATAGATATTTCTAAGACCTGCATCTAACATATTTGTAAAGATGTTCATCAGGTATGCTTCGAAAATATCTTCTTCAATATGTACTGTGCCACTTGTTTCATCAGCAACAGCATAGCTTGACGGACTGTAATAGATTGACGGAGCAATCATAATTTCTTTCTTTTCGGCAAGCTTTTTAATTAAGCCCTCTGCAACTAAGGTATCGCAACCATAAGAGCAGTGAGGACCATGATATTCAACAGTACCACCGCAAATAACGAAAGGAATGCGGTTTTCTTTTACTTTGTTAAGCTCTTTAGGAAAGCTCATATTCATTTCCATTGCTATTTCCCCCTTACTCTGAATATCCGAGTGTTGTGTAAAATGCAAGATTTGCCTGAGTGTTATCGAGTCTTCCGTACTGAAGAACAATAGGAGTATTGCTCGAAACCTTCATAGCATACTGTGTTTCAAAAGGAACTTTAAAACCGCACATATGCTCTATGTTGTTCATTCTGAAGCATTTAACACGTTTTGCACCAACTTCCCACACAATGCCGGTGTGAGGTTCTTTATCTGTGAAATAGATGCTTACATCAATTTTTGCATCTGTATCTGAATCGTTAACGATAATAACTGACTCGTGGCCTTTAGCAACGCCTTCGCCCTCTTGTGGGAGTTCGCAGTCAGGGATTATCCATTCTTTTTTACCAATAGCCATTTTCTTCTCTCCTTCAGTTACAATTTTATATAGCTTTGGCAGGGTTTCCCCTGCCAAAGTCAGTTTATATTGCCTGATTAGAAACCGAGTTCAATGATACCTTTATTGAGGTAGTCTGTCATCTTGCGGCAGCCATCGTTAGTGATAGCAGCACCGATTTCCCATCTGCAACCAAAGCCGTCACCCATAATAAAGGTGTCAACCTGGAATGTCATATTTTCTTCGAGTTTGTAAGTTGAGTCTGTTTCCATCCACGGTGGCTCAACCTCGATCATACCTGTTCCGTGACAAGGTCCGTATACATAGCTTTCTTTAAAGCCGTTGTCAACATACATTTTATAGAAGTTCTGAGCAACCTCATTTGCCATAACGCCGGCTTTAAGCTGGCTGATTGTCCAGTCGTGAGCTTCTTTACAGAATTCAACAACCTTTCTTCTTTCGCCTTCGAGTTTACCCATAGCAATCGGAAGACCGATAGCAGGTGAATAACCGTCGATTTTAGCAGAAAGGTTAAGCTGAACGATATCGTCTTTGCCGATTGTTCTGTAACCGGAACGGCTGATAGCGTGGCTTGTTGATTTTTCGCTGAATACGTACATAGGAAGACCTTCGTATTCTGCGCCTTCTTCGTAAATAACTTTCTGTGCGATACCAACCATCTGAAGCTCGGTAACGCCCGGTTTTAAGTTACGGATAACTTCGTCTGTTGCAATATCAACAATTCTGAAGCCTTCCTGAATACAAGCAAGCTCGTTTGCTGATTTAATCTTTCTTAAGTTAACCATAATATCGTTGCATTTAACGATTTCAGCTTCAGGATAGCTGTTTTTAAGGCCTTCATAGATAGGAAGTGTGCATTCTACATAGCTTCCAAGACCGATTTTGATTTTGCTGCCTGTAACGCCGATAGCCTTAAATACATCGTTAAATGTATTAGCCTGGAGTTCAGGATAAGACGGGTCAGCTGATTCTCTGAATTCTCTTAAGCAGAATACCTTGTCAATCTTACCTACGTCTTTAGCGAAGATGATACATTCAGGACCAACCATCAATGCTGCGTCGCCGTTAGCTGCGATAGCTACACCTGCACGCTCAAACAGTGGCCAGAAGCCTGAAAAATATCTTGCGTTTGCATAGTCTGACTCGGTTGAGCAAACTACCATAACGTCTAAGCCTTTGTCTGCAACCATTTTTGCAGCTCTTGCGATTCTTTCTTTGTACTCATGATCGGGAATACAAATTCTACTCATGTTAATTTCCTCCTCATATTTTATATGTATTTTGCGGCGATAAATCGCCTAATGTTTCATACTTATATTATACCTTTCGTAAATCGTTTTGTATTTACATAATATTTAGTCTTTTTTGCACAATATTAAATTAATTTATGTTTGTATGTAAAATGGACTTTGGTATTGGAGCGTTGTCCAAATCTTTGATTTGGCTAACAATGCCCACGCAAGTATCCCAAGAGCACGAGCAAAGCGATATGCGATTGGTCGATACCTACTGCGCTTGTTAGATTTTATGCTTTATTTAATAGTTTAATGTAGGGCAGGGGCTTGCTCCTGCCGAAAGACATAATACGGAAGGACCAAGGCCCTTCCCTACGTTCCCGCCATTCTGTTCGTGCAAATTTACGGTGCATCGAAAATCACCGCACTCTACATTGTAAATTTTAGTTTCATAATATTAATCCAAAATTCAGCAAAAAATCGGCTGTCGCATTTTGCGACAGCCGAGATGTTATTTATTATTTTCATCACTGCAAGAGCAGCATTTTTTTCCACAAGTTTTGCTTGCAGGGCAGCCTATACACTTTTGACCATTTTTCTTAGCCTTAATGATATAGCCGATTGCTGCTCCTAAAATTATGAGCAATATAACTGCGATAATCAAATTTTCCATGATATCACCCCTAAAGATTAAATTACATTGCCGTTTTATTTGAATTTAATGCATATTCAGCCTTTAAGCCTTTGTTGGTCTTATGGATAAGAGCAACTACAATCGCTACCATAACTGCAACGGCGATTAAACCGGGGAAAAAGCCTGCACCGATTGTGCCGGTTGTAATAATTGTACCAATCTGGTATACCAGATAACCGATAGTAAAGCCAACGCTGAGCTGAAGAGCAATACCGCCCCAGAGCCATTTTGCGCTCTTCATTTCTGCATTCATAGCACCGATAGCCGCAAAGCACGGTGGGGTATAAAGGTTAAACATCAAATATGCCAAAGCAGCACATTTTGTAATAGCAAATACGGTAGCAACCTCTGCACCTGCGCCCTCCATAAGAGCAAGCTCTTCGGTGTCGATAAGGTTTTCAAGTCCTACAAAGCAAACAGCAAGTGTTCCTACAACATTTTCTTTTGCAATAAAGCCGGTTATTGCTGCGGCTGCAAGCTGCCATGAAAGAACGCCTACAACAGGAATAAGTAAATATGCAAACGGTTCTGCGATATATGCCAAAATAGAGGTGTCAGCACTTTCGGCAACAGCAAAGGTCCAGTCAAAAGTCTGCATAATCTGAACTGCTGTGTTACAAAGCAGAATAATTGTAGCAGCCTTTACGATATATGCCCAACCACGTGCGCACATAGATTTTACAGCACCCCAAACGCTGGGAGCTTTGTATTCAGGAAGCTCAATGATAAAGTATGATTTTCTTGCCTTGTGGCCTGTAATCTGATTAATAAGCAGAGCACCTAAGAAGATGAGGAGAATACCTGCAAAGTACATTAAAGGTCCAACCCATGATGCATCCTCGAAGAATGCGCCTGCAAAAAGTGCTATAACCGGAAGCTTAGCGCCGCAGGGCATAAACGGAGCAAGCATAGCAGATGCTCGTCTTTCTCTTTCGTTTCTGATTGTACGGCTTGCCATAACACCCGGAATTGCACAACCGGTTGCGATAACGAAAGGAATAACTGATTTACCTGAAAGACCAACCTTTTTAAATATGGGGTCTAACACAACAGATACACGAGCCATATAACCGCAATCCTCTAAAAGTGCGATTAAAAAGTACATAATCATAACGAGTGGCAAAAAGCCAACAACGGCAACAACACCGCCAAGAACACCATCAATAAGCAGGGCATAAAGCAACGGATTTGCATCACCTAAAAGACCGCCAATCCATTCTGTAGCACCCTCTAACAAAGCAACGAGCCAGTCAGCAATCCATACACCCGGTCCTGCCTGCGAAATCCAGAATACCAGATACATAACAACTGCAAAAATCGGAATACCAAGCCATTTATTAGTAATTACTGCGTCAATCTTATCCTGTGAGTTCTTTTTATTTGTCATTACTTTACGTGTTTCAACCTGACGCACGAGTTTGTTAACAAAATCAAAACGTTTTCTGTCAGCTATATCAACAACCGTTTTGTCTGTTAAGTCAATATCGCCCTGAACATATGGAGCGGTTTGCACCTTGCCCTTGCTTGCGATGGCAGCGGCAACAACCTCAGATAAACCTTTGTCAGATATAGAAACAGAAATAGTTTCAATAACAGGGCATCCCAGCTTTTCTGACAGAGCAGCAGTATCAATTTTATTTTTCTTTTTCTCATTCAGGTCACTTTTATTAAGTGCAACTACAACAGGAATACCAAGCTCTAAAAGCTGAGTAGTGAAAAATAAGCTACGACTTAAATTTGTTGCATCAACAATGTTTATAATAACATCAGGATTTTCGTTTTTTACATAACTGCTAGTAATACTTTCCTCAGATGTAAAAGGCGACATAGAATATGCGCCAGGAAGGTCAACTGCAATCAGATCTTCGCTTATACCGCTGATGCTCTTTTTAATAGCACCTTCTCTTTTGTCTACGGTAACACCTGCCCAGTTACCAACCTTTTCATTTTTACCGGTAAGAGCATTGTACATAGATGTTTTACCGCTGTTTGGATTGCCTGCTAAAGCAATTCTCATCTTAAATCCTCCTTAGATAAAGCTTGTCTTATATTATATGCATCTTTTGGGTTAGTGATGACTAACCGAATGATAAAATATATACGACCGAAAATACGGTCGTTTAATTTTAAGCAATAATAATGGCTTCGGCAAGCTGCTTGTCGATATTATATCTGCCGTCTTTAATCGAAACAGTACAGCTGTTTTTTAAGTGCGATATAACGGTTATAGCCTCGCCACTGTAACACCCGAGAGAGAACAAAAAAGCATTTAATTCTTCGTCATCGGTATCAATTTTTTTTATTATATATTCTTTTTCAACTATTGCATCTGTCAAATTCATATTACATCAAACTCCATAGTATCCACATTGTAGAGTTAGTTTAACACAACTAACTCAATTTGTCAATAGAAATTTTACATTTTTTCTAAAAAATTACTGCCAAACTTTCGAATTGACAAAGGCGATAATTGTATTGTATAATAAGAATATTGAAAGAAAGGAATGATTCTATAAATGAGAATAAAAGAATCTGCAGAAAACTATTTAGAAACAATATTAATGCTGAAAACCAAGAACGGTTCTGTGCGCAGTATTGACATTGCAAACGAGCTTGGCTTTACAAAGGCAAGTGTTTCTGTTGCGATGAAATCCTTTCGCGAAGAGGGTTATGTTACGGTCGATGATGCAGGCAGCATTTCGCTGACTGAAAAAGGTCTTAATATAGCCGAAAAAATGTATGAGCGTCATAAGGTAATTACAAAGTTTTTGATAGAATTAGGTGTTAGCGAAGAAACGGCAGAGAGTGACAGCTGTAAAATTGAGCACGATATAAGTAATGAGAGTTTTGAAAAGATTAAAGAATTTTTAGATAAGAACAAATAAAAGCGAGCCGACGGCTCGCTTTTTTATATGTTTTTTAATTTTCTAATTCTGATGTACAATGCGGGCATCTTGTTGCCGCAATCGCAATTTCGCTCTGGCAATACGGGCAGGTTTTTGTTGTAATTTCTTCAACAATTTCTTCTTTCTTCTTGCCGAGGTTTGTCAGCGTGTTAATAGCCTTTACCATTAAAAAGATAATAAAGGCCATAATAAAGAAGTTAATAACGGCAGAAACAAATGCGCCGTAACGAATTTCTACATCACGTACTTTAAAAACAAGCTCCTGAAAATCGGTGCGAACGAATAAGCCGATAAAAGGCATTAACAAATCGTTGGTTAAAGATTTTACAATTGTCTGAAAAGCACCGCCTATAATAACACCGACTGCTAAATCTACCACATTGCCACGCAGGGCAAAGGTTTTAAATTCTTCGATAAATTTTTTCATTTTTATCCCTCTTTCTTCAGTTTTCAACATAATTATACATATTTATTTATGCTGTGTCAATAGCACAGATAAATCAAATCTTAATAAAAACTTTCCTATTAAATGGGAAATTGGGTTACAATTTAATTAAATTTGCATATTTTTGTTGACTTAAACGAGATAAGTATATATAATAATTCTATGTGATTTAAACAAAGGAGGAAATAAAATGGGTAAAAGCATTACCAAATTGGTAGCAGCTATACTCGTCGTAGCGCTGGCAGCCGCAATAGCATTATGCGGTTTTCACGTTCAGATGTTCGGTTGGGATATAAGCTACCCCAATGCGCTTGATGAAGATTATGGAATACGTCAGGGATTAGACTTAGTCGGTGGTTCGTCTATAACATACGAGGCACAGGCAGAAACAGTTACAGATGATGAAATGGCATCTGTATCAAACGTACTGCGTAAGCGTTTAGACGCACTTGGCTACAGCGAAGCAACTGTTTCACGTCAGGGAGATAAAAAAGTAAGAGTAGAAATTCCGGCAATTCAGGATCCGCAGCAGGCGGTTGAAACGCTGGGCCAGACTGCAAAGCTTACTTTCCGTGATGCTGACAACAACGTTGTTTTAGAGGGCGCAGATGTAAAAAGCGCAACTGCAAGATATGGTAAAACAAGCGAAACTGCACCGGATCAGCATTATGTTGAGTTAGTGCTTAACGATTCAGGTATCGAAAAGTTTGCAACTGCAACTCAGGCAGCGGCGGCACGCAAGGCAGAAAGCAAAAACTATATTGCAATTATGCTCGATGAAGAGGTTATCAGTCAGCCAAGCGTTGATACAACTATCAACTCTGCAACCTGCGTTATTTCAGGTGGATTTGCTGATTCTTCTGCAACAAACGAGCTTGCAACTTTAATTAACTCTGGTAACCTTCCGTTCTCAATTAAAGATGTTGAATTAAGAAGCGTTGGACCGACATTGGGTGAAAGAGCTTTAGAAACAAGCTTAATCGCTGCAGCAATCGGTATTTTACTTATCATGGTATTTATGATTTTGGTATATCGTTTGCCGGGTCTTTTGGCAGATATATCATTGGTTGCATACGTTGCAATCGTAGCATTCTTAATGACATGGTTCAGAGTTAACTTAAGCTTGCCGGGTATTGCAGGTCTTATCCTTTCAGTAGGTATGGCGGTTGACGCAAACGTAATTATCTTTGCAAGAATGAAAGAAGAGCTTGCAGTTGGCAGAACAATTAAAGCTGCCGTAAGCGCTGGCTTTGATAACGCATTCGTTGCAATTTTAGATGCTAACATTACAACATTGATTGCAGCTGTTGTTCTTTACTACTTCGGTACAGGTCCGATTCAGGGCTTTGCAATCACATTAGGAATTGGTACTGTTGTAAGTATGTTTACAGCTATCGTTGTTACAAAATTCCTGCTTAATCAGATGGTTGGTCTTAAAATAAGTAACACATGGCTTTACGGCCTTAACAAAAGAAAGGAGGCGTAATAGAGATGATGCAAAAAACACTTAAAATCGTAGAACACGCAAAAATCTATTGGGCAATTTCTATTATCGTTATCCTTTTGGGTGCTGTTTTCCTTGTTGTAAACGGTGGCTTTGCTGAGGACATCGACTTTGCCGGCGGTATGAGCATGACCGTCGATATGGGCGAGCAGGCTGCAACTGTTGACTTAGACGAAATTGCTAAAACTGTTAAAGAGGTTGCTCCTGATGCAGGCGAGCCTATCGTACAGAGAGCAGACAGAAATCAGATTATTATTCAGACAAAAAATGTTGAAAATGATGTTCGTGATCAGATTCAGGATAAAATTGTTGAAAAGTATTCTTTAGATGCTGCGGCAATCTTATCGGTTGATAACGTAAGTGCAACAGTTGGTGGCGAGCTTAAAGCTCAGGCAGTTAAAGCAACAGCAATTGCAGCTGTTTTAATGCTTTTATACATCACCATTCGTTTTGAGTTTAAAACAGGTGTTTCAGCTATCGTTGCAATTTTGCACGACTGTGCAATTATGCTTTCGGTTTGTGCAATTTTCCGTCTTCCACTTAACACAAACCTTATCGCAGCAATTCTTACTATTATTGGTTATTCAATCAACAATACAATCGTTGTGTTTGACCGTATACGTGAAAATTACAGAAAGAGTAAAAAAGCTCCGTTTTCTGAAACTGTTAACTACAGCGTAAAGCAGACCTTAGGACGTTCGGTAAGTACAACTATTACAACGCTTCTGCCGGTTGTTATGCTGTTTGTTTTAGGTGTAACATCAATCCGTCAGTTTACAATTCTTCTTATCGTAGGTCTTTTAGCAGGTACCTATTCTTCAATCTTGCTTGCAGCGCCTGTTTGGGCAGGACTTAAAGTTATGCAGGATAACTGGAAGAAAAAAAGAAGAGCAAAATAATAATAAATTTAAAAGGTTGCGGCTTTAGCCGCAACCTTTTTTAGTGGGATAGGAAAAATATTTCAGAACGGACAAACTGAGCTGGAAAGCCTGTATAGGCTTTTCAGGTTACCCGAAGGCGTACGTAGGTACGGCGAGAGGCGAAGTTTGTTCGTAGCAAAAGGCTTAAAAGTAAGAAAAATTGAATGAAATGAGATTTTTCTACCAAATTTTAAAAAGTATATATTTTGCGCACTATATTTACATTAATATTTTTATCGCCTTTTGCGTTCTGGACTATTTTTACATCCCTGTTATATGCCAAATAATAATTTTACAAGTATCAAAAGAACTAACCCGGGTAAACCCAGCATTCCGCACACGGCGGCGGTTACGGGATTTATTCCTATTGAAAATCCTATTGATGCAAAAATTAAGTTAAATATGTAAAGTCCTATGCCACCTAAAACAGAGTTTAATATTAAAATTAAAACAGTTTTTAAGGGTTTTATAAATATGCGACATAAAATAATCATCATTATTGCCGCTAAAACATATGCGGCAATTTCGCCAATTCCCATAAAATCAGCTCCTTTCATTGCAAAAATCTGCATATTGAGTAAAAATATGCGGATTTTTAATGTTTTCTTTTTTAGCAAGTGATATAAAATAATTAAGCTTGGTTTCTTCAGCTTTTATCATATAAATGTAATAATCGGTCATAGCCTCATCGGTCGCAAAATTAAAATTTTCACGGGCAGATGCCAGACCTTGCTTAGCTAAAGATAACTGTTTTAAAAATTCTAAGTTTGTGCTTTCTTCGATTCTTGCTTTAAGCCGTTCTTCTTTTCGCTCCTTTAACCATTTTATAAATTCCATCCCCTTTTGCTCTAAAACTGCCGGTATCGTCATAAAATTCCTCCTGCTTTAAAGTTTTATCCTGTAATAACATTATAAGCAGGATTGTCCCAAAATATTCCTTAAAAAATGTGCATAAAATAAAACCGCCCTGCTTTATTACAGGAGCGGTATAAAAAGTTTATCATTTGATTTTAAAAATCGAGCGCAAAATGCTATTTACAAATTTGGGGAACTTAAGTACAACAACTTTCATAAAAAACCCTCCTATAACTATTAAAAATCAGCCGAACAAACGGCAAAAAGCAACGAAAATTATCAGAATACCCTCTAAAAATACCAGCCATATAGGCGGCAGGAGTAATCCGGCAAATAGTCCGATGGCAAAGGCTCCGGCAACCAGCCCCCACAGTCTGTATCTGATACATTTCATTTTAGTCCCTCCTGCTTTTTCGGCTTTATAGTACAGTATATGTAAATAAATTTTTTTGGTGATTAGTATAAGATATTTACTTAGTGCAGGATGTAGAAAAAAGCGCAGACCACGCAAAGCAAATAATAAAATAAATTATAAAGTATAGCTAAATTATTAGTTAATACATTATAGTAGAAATTTGTAAAACAAATTTCTTTTTAACAATACTTTGCGTTATGAACAAACGTCACCTCTCGACGTATAAACATACGTCTTCGGGTGATCCCAAGCAGAGCTTGGGTTCCGTTTGTCCATTCTGCATCTTATTTCGTCCATCCTTTGTAGATACAAAGATATTCACGTAGTGCAAACGATAAAAACCTATCGTCTGTATGTTATGATTAAAATTTATATTTTTTTCCGTCCATTATTAAGTGGCAACGGTTCCAAGGCAGAGCCTTGTGTCGCTTCAAGGGGGTTAAAGGGGGGAAATTCGAAATCCCCCCTTTGTTTTGCTTCTTTTGCAATCAAAAGAAGGCCCGTCCGGCAGGACTTGATAACTTTTATTTTTGCAGTAGGTTTAATTCAGAAAAATCATACAACACTTGTTTTTTAACTTTATTTATGTTATAATTAAAATGCGACATAACTAAATAAGGCATAATATAGGTGTGTATTTTTATACCTTTAGGTAAAAATGCATGCTCATTTTAGCATACTTGTATTATGCTTTTAGTTATGTCGCAATAACTGAGTCATGCATTTTTCGGTGCGTGGCTTTGTCTGCGCACCTTTTTTTGTTTACATAAAGGTGTGCCGGATAGTTACCACACTACACAAAAAAGAAAACCTGCCAGACGGCAGGTTTTCTGTCTATTTAATATACTTTAAAGGATTTTGCGGTTTATCGTTTTTTCTAACCTCAAAATGCAGATGCGGTCCTGTGCTGCGGCCTGTGTTTCCGACCTTTGCAATCGGGTCACCTTTAGCTACAACATCGCCTTCATTTACCAGAAGCTCGCTGCAATGTGCGTAATAGGTTTCGTATCCGTTTGCGTGGTCAATTTTAACCATATATCCGTAACCACCGTCGTTATATTGCGAATAAGTAACTGTGCCGTTGTCAGATGCATAAATCATTGTTCCGACAGATGCACCGATATCAATTCCGCAATGCGCTCTGTTCCAGCGAGTTCCAAATTCAGAGGTTAAAGTTCCGCTGGTAGGCTGTGCAAAATCGCCTGTGCCGACCTTTGACGGAGGCTCTTTTGTTCCTATTAATTCTATCTGCTTAATCGGCTGAGAGATAATTTCTTCAGATAGAACTGTTTTTTCAACCTCTTCTCCGTTTACTTTAACAGAGTAATATTTAATATATCTTAAGCCGTTTTTACCCTGCTGCACAATTTTTTTATCGCCGATATATATAGAATCGTCGTCTTTTTGTTCTGTTTCAAAGGGTATAATATCCTCACCCTCAACTTCTGTGGTTGACTGCACCAAAAGAGTACACTCTTTGTCGCTGTTTAAAAATGTGAGGGCATCCTGTTTGTTTTTTAAAATCTTAAGCGGAACAAACTGATTGCTTACCTCAACTCGTGAATTAAAAGATAAAAATGCACCGTCTTGTGCAAATTGTTGCTTGTATTCTTCCAAAAGATTTAATGCCTCATCTTTTGATGCTAACGCAACAACTGTTTTATCATCAATGGTTATTCCCCAGGCAGGAATCATATCGCTTGAGGTCGATTTTAAACGCTCTTTAACATCGTCAGGCTCGCTGAACTGACCTTTGCCGACCAATACGGTGCTTACTTTAAGCTCGCCCGATGGCTCAAAATCAATTGAGGCAGCATCTAAAACCTCTTCTTTAACGTCAGAGAGAATTTCGTAATATACCTTTTTGCTGGGCAGAGTACCTATTTCTTTATCTCCCAGCTTGACGTGGCAAGCTAAAGAGCAGGTTCCGAAAACTACCGAAACCAAAATAACCGCCGCAATAACAGATGCCGCACCTGATATTGCCAGTTTTTTTGTGCGTCCTGCTACATTTTTGAAAGCGCATTTAGCACCTGAAACTATATGTTTTTTTATGTTTTTTAATGTGTCATACAGCACAGATGAGCAAGCTGTGCCAACATTTAAAAGCTCTGATTTTAATTTATCTGATGTTATATCTTCACTATTTAATTCTGTTTTTACCCATTCTGTGACACAAACCTTTTGACTGTCACCGTTTGTGGTGCTATGAACTTTTTGTGCGGAATAATATCCTTTTGGTGACCTGCTTATTTTTGTCACCGTAGCCTCTGTCTTCTCAGAGTACACCAAACCACTCCCTTCAGCTGATGTATTTAAATTCTATGTAAAATAAGTCAAAGTTATTACAAAGTTGTTACAACGTCACCTATTCTACTATAAATTTACCAAAAACACAACCCTTATTTTGTAAATAATTTATGAACTGCAATTAAAAACGATTTATCTGCCCCATAAAAATAAGCATTTTTAGGTTATCTTTTAGTATCTTGTCGAATTGTGAAAAAGGCAGAGGATTTTCTCCTAATCCCACCTCGATTGTGTATGCAGGCAGATAAAGCTCGTTAATAACCCAGTCTTTATATCCTGAGCAACTTGCCACTCCTTCTGTCTGGTCAAGATTATAGCCTGATAGTCTGCTTAGCTCTTCGGCAATTCTTTTGGCACGCTTGGTTGCTTTGCCGTCAAAATCGGCATAAATAATTTCGCCTTGTGAATGATAGGCAGCACAAATGTCGGGCATAAGCTTTTTTGTAAAACTAACCAAGGCTTTTGATTCAGGCTCGCTTTCTGGCTTTTCACCGCTAAAACGTGTAGGACCTGGTCCTGTAATGCCTAATTTTTGCGCAAAGGCACATCCACGCAAAAAGGCGGCATCGTAGTTGTGGTTTAAATCTACACCACGGATGTTTGCCTGCCATTTCCCTTTAAAATCGCTGCTTTCGTTGTTTGCGGCTATCAGCTTTGTGCGGATATCATCAGGAATTTCGTCGGTCAAGCCGTGTATTGACAGATTAACACCGTCGGGGTTAAGCATTGGAATAATATAATAAGAGGCTTCGCTGTATAAGTCAACAATTTCTTCATTTTCAAGGTTGCGTTCTTTACATAATATTTCGAGAAAGCGCATTAGCAAAAGGGAAGTTACCCACTCATTTCCGTGATGCGAACCGCATAAAAGAACACGACAATCGCCCTCACCCCATCTTATTACAGGTATGTCATTATCTAAAACCGATTTGCCAATGCCGCCGATTTTTAAATAATGATATTTTTTAAAAAGAGCCAGCAAATCATTGGTCATTTCGTTATAGTCATAATTTCGTACAGATGTTATAAACATAAAAACCTCCTGCGTTTTAAGTCTTTAATATCAATATATAAAAGTGGACAAGGTTAAAATGTATATTTTTCCAAAAAAAGGACATAATTTTGTTTGAGGATATTGATCTTAACGAAAGGAATGATTTAAAATGAGCAAGAAAAAAATAAGAGTCAAATCAACAAGTGAAGAAAATAGTCCAAAAGAAAAAAAGAAAATGAGCCGTTTTGGCAAGCTGTACATAGCTGCAGCTATTTGTACAGCCTGTGTATGCTTGGTTGCTTTAGCGGTTACAACAAAAATATCTGATTCCGCACTAAAACAAGCAGAAGAGATGACTATAAGTATTCCAACAGCTGCACCGATAGATTCTTTAATTCAAAAATCTGCAGACCTAACATCAATTGAGCCAATTAATACCCTTGAGCCAAAACCATTGCCTACAAGAACTCCCGAACCTGCTGCCACACCTGAGGCGTTAGAATCGGTTGAAACAGGATTATTTAAAAAGAACGAAAAAATAAAGCTGATAATGCCAACAGATGGCGATATTTTGAATGAATGTTCGATTGACAAATTAAAAAAATCCAAAACGCTTGGCGATTGGCGCACGCACAACGGAGTTGATATAAAAGCAGATATGTCATCTGCGGTAAATGCGGCGGCAAGTGGGAAAATTGTGCTTTCAGAATATGA
>JAFQAG010000198.1 GCA_017416985.1 Clostridia bacterium | reverse complement strand
CAGAGCAAAACAAAAAGAAAATTATCTATATGCATATATTCTGTCCTTAATAACAGGTTACCTGTATACTATGCTTGACTCCGTTTCCCATTGAAAAAGCCACACGCATGCGTGTGGCTTTTTATTCTTATTTTGCTTTTTAAGTTTTTTTATTTTGCGTCGTTCTTCATCATCTACTGCGTTGTTAAGCAATAATAATGCTATAGTTACGAAGAATATTATAGTAGCTAAAGCATACATTTTCGGAGTAACGGTCTTTTTAGTCATGCCATATATACGAATAGGCAGGGTTTCAAAGCCATTTCCGGCTGTAAAATAACTTATTACAAAGTCGTCAAGCGACAAGGTAAACGCCATAATTGCACCGGTTATAATTCCGGGCAAAATTTCGGGTACTGTTACTTTAAAAAATGCTCTTAAAGGAGTACAGCCCAAATCCATTGCGGCATCTAGCAAATCACGTTCCATTTGCTGCAATTTAGGCAAAACCTGAAAAATTACATATGGCAGACAAAATGTTACGTGAGCTATAAGCATTGTCCAGAAGTTAAGGCTGGTTGATGCCCCCACCATTCTGCCAACAAAAACAAATACCAGCATCATCGAAATACCTGTTATGATATCAGGATTTATCATCGGTATATTTGTAACTGTGTTAACAAGCGAACGAAACCATTTTTTGCGCAGCTTGTATATTCCTAATGCCGCTGCAGTTCCCATTACAGTTGAAATTGCAGTTGCTGAAAACGCAAGAATCAGAGTGTTTTTTACCGATTCTAATGTGTTTCGGTCGCTAAACAGCTCGCGATACCATTTTAAAGAAAAGCCTGAAAATACCGACAGACTTTTTGCATCATTAAATGAAAATACCAGCAAAACGACAATAGGAGCAAAAAGAAAAACGAAAATTAAAGTTGTATAAATTTTGGACGAAATCTTCATTTTTACTCACCTCCGTAAACATGCTTTGCAGTAAAATATTTAACTAAAGCCATGCAGGCAAGCAGTATAATCATTAAAATAAATGCAATTGCTGCGGCAAAGTGAAGGTTGTTTGCAATATATTGTCCTTCAATTGCGTCACCTATTAAGAAAAACTTTCCGTTACCGAGCTTTTGCGATATATAAAATGTGCTGATTGACGGAATTAAAACCATTGTTATACCTGATATAACTCCAGGCATACTAAGCGGAAAAACAACTCGTTTTAAAACCGAAAAACCATTGCAACCAAGGTCACGTGCAGCCTCTAAAAGTCTTAAATCAAGCTTTGCCAAGATAGAGTAGATAGGAAGTATCATATAAGGAAAATAGTCATATACCATTCCTATTATTACTGCAGTTTCTGTACCTATAATATGCACTTTGTTAAATCCTAAAAATCCTAAAAACCCGTTTAAAATACCTGTATCCTGCAAGATTGTCATCCAGGCATATGTGCGAATCAAAAAGTTCATCCACATAGGAATCATTACTAAGGTTATAAGAGTTTTCTGAGTCTTTTCTTTAGCTCTTGCCATAATATATGCCATAGGATATCCGAACAAAAGGCAAACCAAAGTTGAAATTGCTGCGAGCTTTAAAGAACGCATAAATATAGTTAAATAAGTACGGATTTCACGAACCGTTCCGTCATCCTCGGTTATGTTGCTTGTTGCCGTGAAAAATCTTGTTATATTCTCGGTAGTAAATGCAAAATTATCATCAGTAAAAGCATAATATGCGACAAAGACGAGCGGCACTAAAATAAAAATGAGTGACCAGACCGAATACGGCAATAAAGCAATATTAAGACCGGTGTGTGAGTTTTTTTTCATGCTTACTCATCACCTCCGGGATTTGAAAGCTCGTCAAGCTCATTAGAGTATGATGAGTAGTCGCCAAACATACCAGAATATTTTGATTTTTTCATTATATGAATTGCATCAGGGTCAAGGCTTATGCCGATGCGTTCGTCTACATTAACTGAATCGGTGGTCTGAATCATCCATTTAAATCCGCCGATATCTACAATAATTTCGTTATGAACGCCCATAAAGGTAACATTGGTTACAACACCGCTTAACATACCTTCGTTTTCGGGGACTATATCAACATCTTCGGGGCGAACAACAACGTCAACCTGCTCTCCGTTTTCAAAGCCTGTATCTAAGCATTTAAAGGTGTGACCAGAAAAGTTTACGGTATAGTTTTCAAGCATTGTGCCGTCTATTATATTACTTTCGCCAATGAAGTCGGCAACAAATGCATTTTTTGGCTCGTTATATATGTCGGTAGGAGTGCCTATCTGCTGAATTTTACCCTCGCTCATAACAACGATGGTGTCAGACATACTCAGGGCTTCTTCCTGGTCGTGAGTTACAAATATAAAGGTAATACCTGTGCTTTTCTGAATTTTTTTAAGCTCCTGCTGCATATCCTTTCTCAGCTTTAAATCAAGAGCACCTAAAGGCTCGTCTAAAAGCAAAACCTTAGGATGATTAATAAGCGCACGTGCAATAGCCACACGCTGCTGCTGACCGCCTGAAAGGCTGGTAACTCTGCGGTCTGCAAAGTTTGACAGCATAACTAAAGACAGCATCTGATTAACTTTTTCGTTAATTTCTTTTTTGGGTAGTTTGCGTTCGCGCAAGGGGAATGCAACATTTTCAAAAACGTTAAGGTGAGGAAACAAAGCATATCTTTGAAAAACCGTGTTTACATTACGTTTGTGGGGCGGAGTATCGTTAATTCGTTCGCCCATAAACATAATATCACCCTCGTCAGGATGCTCAAAACCGCCAATCATACGAAGAGTAGTGGTTTTTCCGCAACCGGAAGGACCGAGCAGAGTAATAAACTCGTTGTCATAAATATCTAAGCTGATATTGTCTAAAACAGTTTCTCCGTCAAATGATTTTGATATGTTTTTAAGTTCAATAATTTTTTTCATTTCCTTCTCCTTACCAGACTCAAATTAAAAATGGCAACAAAAAAAGCGATATGCACTAATTGGCATACCACTTGCAGAAAACGAAACAAAATGCACCCTAAAAGCAGGGCGAAGCATAAATCGAATCCCAATGGGTTTAGAGTCTATATAGCAAAGATTACTTTTACTACTCTTATTGACCATTTCACAAGTT
>JAFQAG010000197.1 GCA_017416985.1 Clostridia bacterium | reverse complement strand
TAAACATTTCTTCTACTTCTTTTTGTGTTTCTTCGTCTAAATCTGCAATATAGTTTTCACTTTCTTTTTCCAAGTTTTCTGTATTTCCTGTATTTTCATTAGTAGTTAATGTAAACGTTATTTTACCATCATCTGATTCTAAAAAATTTATCAAACCCATATCGACATTAGTGGCATTTCCGTGCTGATTAAGTGTTTCGTTAAGCTCTTCAATATTATCAAAATTAAACGGAGTCGTCTGACCGATGTATTTTTTACCATTATATGTAAATGGCATCATTTCATCATCACTAGATTCCATCCCTTCTTCTGCTGCAATTTCTTCAAATAAAGAATATGCTTTTTCTGAAATTCCAGCATAAATCATACAAGAACCACTACCATCGCTATTAATCTTTACTTCATTGACAAGCGCCATGCATCCAGATAACATTGAACCAATCAAGAATATAATCATAACTAAAGATATAGCTTTAAACTTTTTCATTAACATCAACCACCTTTTATAGTTATAATAATTACTTAATCTCTGTCATCGTACATTTTCATCGCTTCAGCAATATCATCAAAGTTATTGCATTTACCATTTTTAACGTATAAATATGATGTTGTCATACCGCTAATCAAACAATTTTTAACATCAAGCTCTGCCAAAAGACCTGCGCAAAAACCTGAGTTAAAATTATCGCCACCACCGGTAGTCTTTTTCGGATTTTCGCACAGAATGCCATCAACCTCAATCGCTCCGCCATCAAATACAGCAGCAGCGCTATCTACCGGATGAATTACAACTGTTCCTATGCCTGAGTAATCCTTTATAGCCTTTGCTATTGGTAAAGAGCCTTTGTAATCACCATCGCACAAAATTGAATGCATAACCATTGCTTCACTTTTGTTAAGACCTAAATATGTAGGTGCATATTGACTGTATTTTCCAAACATTTTAAGAGCTGCTTTAATTTCATCAGGCTGACGCTTAGCGCAATCTGCGATATCTATATAGATTTTTCTGTCTTTTTTAGACAATTTAGGCATAACAATTTCTAAGAACTTTTCGTATATCTCGTGAAAATGAACTAAATAGCTCCAGTTAACTAAGGTTATAATATCTGCGCTATCAAAATGTTCAACCATTTCGTCAACACTAATACGTTCGATTAAATCGTTCCATCTAAGCTGGCTGATTTTTTCAACATCGCTCATAATAACCTTACCGTCGCCGAACTCAAATACATAAGAATATCCTGGTTCGCTGACGGTTACCAACTTACAGTTTGAATTAAGGTCAAATACCGGATTAACTGTGGGATATCCCATAGCACCTATACAGGTAACACCAACACCCATATTAGCAAGTCCGTTTGCATAGTGTGGTCCGCAGCCACCAAAATCTGTATTCTGAACAACTAATTCAACGTTACCACTTCGACCTGCCAGACTTGTAATTTTTTCGCCAAACTGGTCAATTGTATCAAAATATGTACAAGTTTTTTCGTCAGCACGAGTTTTTACGGGACGAATAATTAAATCAACAAACCCATCAAAGCCGACACAAACCGTTTTTTTTGCAATTAATTCTTTTTTTGCAGCAAATTGTTTTGAATATTTCATTTTGTTCCTCCAATAATTAATTATTTTTGTAATAAT